>JAYEJE010000328.1:0-3797 GCA_034660415.1 Methanobacteriota archaeon
ATTCTCACCAATTGCAAATTCTCCCCGGTCGAGACTATTTCATCAAGTTCTTCATCATCGTATGCACATATCTTCATTGCTCCTTTCAACACTACAAAGCAATCCACTTGCCCTCTTAAATGTCTGTGCCACGCCCTCACCATACCTGGATAGCTTATCGAATGGTTCGCTTGAACAATTTCCTCTTCTATTATATCGTTCCAGTCGCTTCTAAATAGCTCTGTAAAAAATCCACGCTCGTCTGCAAACCTATTCAATACCTTAACTTCTAGTCCTTTTAGCATTTTTCCCGCTCCTCCTTTAACAATGTTAATGCAGTATCTAAATCATAAGGCTTTTCATACAAGCATCTCGATGCTTTTGCGGTATCTAAGGATGAATCCTTCGGGCGCGCGGCAAGCCAGCCCATATCCGCCATCTTCGAGGGTAAAATCAAATCCTCATCAAGTCCGAATTTAGTTGCAATTCGTAATGCGAACTCATATCTCGAAACTCGTTCCTTACCCGCCAAGTGAAATATCCCTTTTAGTCTTCGTTCCGCTATCTCCAGCAGCATCTTCGCTAAGTTCGTGTTTAATGTCGGGGTCACATATTGATCGGTAACAATTTTAACTTTTTCTTTGTTCTTGAGCTCTTTTATTTGCCATAGTGCAAAGTTAACCTTTCCACTCGCGGGTTTCGCGCCATAGATAACACAGGGTCTTGCTACGCAATCGCAATACTGCTCACCCAGTAGTTTTGTATAGCCATAGTAATCTATTGGATTTGGCTCATCCGCTTCTTTATACAGCCCTTTATCTCCTGAAAATACATAATCTGTCGAAACATAGACGATAAAAGCGCCCAATTTGGCTGCCTGCTCCGCAATTTGTCTTGTACCTTCTGCATTTATCTTATACGCTAACTCTTTATTTGCTTCACAGCCGTCAACGTTCGTAAGTGCAGCAGTATGAATGATAACCTCCGGTTTTATCCTGGCGATCAGGTCCAAATCAGTATCCTTTGCCAAATCGAGCATTACTGGCACTCCCAATTCCGGCTTATTATGACAATAGCCCGCATAAATCTCATGCTTGTCTATTGCGAGTTCGGCGATTTTGCTGCCTACTAATCCACTTCCACCAGTAATAAAAATCCGCATCTTACCACTCCAATTTCCAGGGTGTTGGATGCAATATCTTTTCATCTGCTAACGGCTCCCACCACCATTCATTCTCTAAATACCAGTTTACCGTCTCTTTTAGCCCGTCTTTAAAACTATATTTCGGCTGGAAGCCCAATCGCCCTATCTTTGATGAGTCCAGGCTGTATCGTATATCGTGTCCCGGTCTGTCCTCTACAAACTCTATTAAATCGGTTTTACCCATTATGTCTGAGATTTCAGTGACAACCGCTAAATTATCCCGCTCCGCCCCACTTGCGATATTGTAAACCTCGCCGTTCTCGCCTCCATCCAGAACTAAACGTATAGCGTCACAGTGATCTTGTACATAAATCCAGTCCCTTACGTTCTTACCGGTACCATAAATTGGCACTTTCATATCCAATTTAGCCCGGATTATTGTCTTTGGTATTAACTTCTCTGGAGATTGATAATTGCCATAGTTATTCGTGCATCTTGTAATCGCAGCATTTAGCCCATAAGTTCTTACATAAGCCAAAACGAACATATCAGCAGATGCTTTGCTCGCGGAATACGGGGAAGAAGGTTTTAAACCATCGTCATCCTTAAAAGAGCCTTCTTCTATATCGCCATACACCTCATCCGTGCTCACATGAACAAGTTTTACATCTAAATTGACATTTCGCATTGCTTCTAATAATGTGTAAGTGCCGAGTACATTGCTTTCTATGAAGGAATAGGGACTGGATATGCTCCTGTCAACATGCGTCTCCGCAGCAAAGTTCACTATCGCATCCGTATTCTTAACAAGTTTAGACATCAACTCATAATCGCAAATATCGCCTTTAACAAATTTATACTCTAAATCTTTTAAGTTGCTCTCGTTAGACCCATATTTCAGGGCATCAATCACTGCAAATTCAAAAGCTCCCGCTTCTTTGCTCATATGTCGTATGAAATTGCTACCTATGAATCCCAATCCGCCAGTTACAAGTATTTTCATCATTTTAGCCTACTATTTCTGAGTCATCACCCACGATTAACTTCCTGCCATTTGGCAATTCTTCTCGCCTTCGTATCTTCACCTCCTTTCCTATCAAACTCTCAATTATTCTGCCTCCGCCTAATATTTCTGAGTTATCCATTACAATCGAATCTTCTATCTCCGTATCTTCTATTATACAGTTATTCCCGACACTTGTGTACGGCCCTATATAAGAATTTTTTATTATGCAACCCCCGCCAACTAAAGAAGGCCCCTTAACAATGCTGTCTTTAACCTCTACACCTTTTTCAATAATAACCCGTCCAATGATTCTTGAGTCATTCGTGGTCCCCTCATTCTTCATTTGGATGCCATCTAAAATCAACCTGTTAGCTTCCAGAATATCTTCTGTTTTTCCTGTATCTTTCCACCAGCCTTCTACCTTTGTCCAACCTACTTTGTAGCCGTTATCAATGAGCCATTGAATCGCATCAGTAATTTCAAGCTCATTCCTCCACGAAGGTTTTATTCTTTTACACGCTTCCAATATGACCGGCTTGAAGAAGTAAATGCCTACCAGAGCCAGATTACTTGGTGGGTCTTTTGGCTTTTCAATGAGTCTTTTTATTGTTCCATCGTCATTAAGTTCCGCAATACCAAACTGCCGCGGGTTTTCTACTTCTGTAAGCATTATACTCGCATCATTTTCGTTCTCTTCAAATTTCTTAGCGTGTTTTTCTATCCCTTCTCTTAATATGTTATCACCTAAATACATGACAAAGGGTTCGTCCAGAAACTCTTTCGCAACGAGGATTGTATGTGCTAATCCTTTTGGTTCTTCTTGATAGATGAAATCAATCCCCGCATCCCAGTTCTCTGACTCCACAGTCGCCCTAACCTGCTCTTTATTGGGTCCTACAATGATTCCTATCTCCTTCGCTCCTGCTTCAATTATGTCTTCAAGAGCATAAAATAAAATCGGCTTATTCGCAACGGGAATCAACTGCTTTTGTTGTGAATAAGTCAAAGGGCGAAGTCTTGTGCCATGTCCACCCGCGAGTATCAATCCCTTCATTTTTACCGCTCTTTCCCCATTCTCACCATAAGAACACTCAAGTAATATCTTTTTTAATTCTTACTTGTATAAAATATCTAAGTAACTATATGTAAGATGATCACAGAAGTAGAAGTAACAATAAAGCTGAAACGTGGCGTTACAGATCCCGAAGGAGAGAACACGAAAAAAGCGTTGAACCTGCTTGGCTTTAAAAACGTGCATAGTGTAAAATCAATGAAAACATTCAGGATAGCAATAGATGCAGAAGAAGAAGGTAGTGACGTGAACTCCGAAGTAGAAGAGATGTGTAAAAAGCTCCTTGCCAATCCAGTAATACATGACTATAAAATAAGTGTGGTGAAATGATGGAGATAGACCCGTGGGGTGTTGCAGATATAAAGGATTATACGCGGCTATTTGACGAGTTTGGTATCTCACGATTCAAGGAGATACTGGACAGGATAGAGGAGCCGTATCGTTACATGCGAAGAGACATAATAGTCGGTCATCGCGGTTATGAAGAAGTGCTAAAAGCGATGAATGAGCGGACTAAATTCGCGGTGATGAGTGGTTTCATGCCTTCCGGGAGAGTCCATCTCGGCGGCAAGATGGTAATGGACGAGATCATATGG
>JAYEJE010000329.1:0-3795 GCA_034660415.1 Methanobacteriota archaeon
AAATGCCCTACATGTAGAGGAAGCGGTACTATATCCGGCGTACTTATCCCGACGAATAAATGTAGCAACTGCAGAGGGGCTGGAGAAGTCAGGTGTCCCAATTGCAATGGTAAGGGATATATCTAATTTCAATAAGGGCTAGCGCTTTGAGGTGAGACGAAAGATGGCTGATCAAATACTCTTAAAGGTAATGGCGTTTTCGGTTGCTGTAGCGATACAAGTTGTGGCGATATAATTCCAACAATAGAAACCTCTCTCAAATCCTCACGCAGGGACAAATATTCGAATATCTGAAATGTTAAATGGACTTTCCGGACCTAACCAGCCATTTAGCGTGTGATACAACCCCGCAACACTTATAACCAATTCAGCAGCTATCAATGAAAGACCAACGTTATGACTCTCAACTAAACTTTTAAAAAAAGTTTAATCAAAAAATGCTTCGCTATTGCTTTACACCCTTCCAAAATTCTTGTTTTTCTCTTCAAGTAATTTGATCGCTCAACGGACTCACAGATCTCGTAAACAGGAATATATCACTCGTTGAAATCCATTACATTAGCCTCGATGCTTTTTTTGACTTCCTGCTGTGGTAGCGGGCGAAGTTTTTGTGTCATGGTAAACACCTCTTATCTTAACGGGAAAGGAAGTCATAGTTACTGAAGTTGGCATAATTGTCTCCCAGTCAGGTTTTTGTGTATCCGGGTCTTCCATGTACTCTTCGATTAAAAATCATGTTTATCTGCGTTCATCTGCTAAAGTCCGAGTATCAAATTTCATTCTTTCTTGTATCCAATCTCCCAGTGTTGATTATGAAATTAACAATCTGCGCATACATAAACTTTCTCTGCGAACTCAGCGGTCTCCGCGGTAAATGAGATGTGACAAAGTCAAGTTAATATTCAAACACCTAAGTATGCGCTTTTTACATACTCGTCATCTAGAAGCTCAAGGCCTTTCCCTTCTAAGATAATCCTGCCTTTCTCCAGTACATAGGCGCTATCAGCGATCTCAAGCGCATGATGTACGTTCTGTTCCACAAGCAATATGGTAACACCTTCTTCATGCAACTTCTTGATTATCTCGAATACCTGTAATACGATCACCGGGGCTAATCCGAGCGATGGCTCATCCATCATAAGGAGCTTTGGTTTTGACATCAGAGCGCGAGCGATTGCGAGCATCTGCTGTTCCCCACCACTCATTGTACCTGCGAGCTGTTTTTTCCGCTCTTCGAGCTTCGGAAAGAGTTTGAGTACCCATTCGAGGCTCTCATCCATGAACTCCTTTGCTCGTGGCACATAGGCACCCAAAATGAGGTTTTCAAATACGTTCATCTTTGGGAATATCTCTCGGCCCTCAGGTACAAGAGCAATCCCCTCATCCACTATCTTGTACGCCGGTAATCCTTCAATATGTTTGTCCATGAACTTGATGCTACCCGACTTCGGCTTAAGTATGCCCTGGATAGTCTTTACAGTAGTCGACTTCCCGGCTCCGTTAGATCCTAGAAGGGTTACAACATCACCCTCTTTAATGCTAAAGGATATGTCCCAAAGCACCTGCACCTTCTCGTAAGCAACTTTTAAGTCCTTTAGCTCAAGCATAGTAGTATCATGCATCTATTTTTCCCCCAGGTAGGATATTATAACCTTTTCATCGTTTGCTATTTCATCTGGTGTTCCTTCCGCTATTTTTTCGCCGTGATGTAGTACAACAATATTGTCGGATACGTTCATTATAACCCTCATAACATGCTCTACTATGAGTATTGTTATCCCCGACTCTCGGATCTTCTGTATTAGTGAGATTGCGTCATTACTTTCTTTCGGATTTAATCCGGTCGTCACCTCATCTAATAGTAGCAGTTTTGGCTCAGTTGCAAGAGCTCTTGCAAGTTGTATCCTCTTAAGCTCTACAACAGTCAGGTTTTTCACTGGGTAATTCATTTTATTCATCGGGTAGCCGATAAATTCAAGATTCCTTTCCGCTTTCTCCCGGGCTTCTACCATACTGATTTTATCTGAATTACCGAACACCGCCCCTACAAGGACATTTTGAATTGCCGTGAGTTCTGGAAAGGACTGCACGAGCTGGAATGTCTTGGCGATCCCATGTTTACATACTTTATCCGGACTCAGGTCTGTTATGTCAAGTCCGTTGAATATGATAGATCCCGAGCTAGGTAGGTAGATACCACTTATGACATTTAAGAGCGTTGATTTTCCGGCGCCGTTCGGCCCCACGAGACCGACTATCTCGCCCTGCTCTATGCTAAAGCTTACGTCCTTGATGGCAGTTATACCACCAAAGTACTTGCTTACTCCGTGTATGGAAAGCATTTGTCATCTCGTTTGTGTTAGAGCTATATACTGCTTAGCTCCCTTTAACTGAAACTTCTGTCTCCTGACTTTTAGATAGATGGGGGAATATAAATAACTTGTGTATGCACGAGCATTATGATTGTTGAATAAATCCAATATTATCTTAATCGTTGGTGTAAAACGGCTTAGATTATCGATTTCCATAAATTCAACTGGATTACCAAGATAGTATCAAGTTTGCGAATCTAAAAAGCCGAGGAGATTAGGCAGATAAGATAATTTGAAGTAAAAGTTCAAAGACGACAGGAATACATATATGCCATCGTGAGTAATAAGGACATAGGAAGGATAAAACAAAGGAAGTTTAAGATGATCACAGAAATATTAACTACAATACCCTCGACGGATCCAACCAATCTGCTTAGATTGAGGGACAGTGTCTATTCTACGGACCTCTTAATAACAGCAGTTGCGCATTTTGATTTCTTTTCTTGGCTCGATAAAAATCCTGCGGATATACATGAAATTTGTACCTCATTAGAGATAAAACAAAGACCTGCAGATGTAATGCTTACTCTTTTCAAGGCACTGAATTTGATAGAAGAAAGAGACGGTCTGTACTATTTAACGGAACTCTCAAAGGATTATTTGATTGATGCATCGCCATGGTCGTTAGGCCCATATTTCGCTTCATTAAAAGAAAGACCGATTTGTGACGATATGTTAAGAGTTTTAAAGACCGGTAAACCTGCTAACTGGGGCGCAAAGAAAGATGAAAAAGAGTGGGCAGTTGCAATGGAAGAAGATGAGTTTGCTGAGACGTTCACTGCCGCTATGGATTGCCGTGGCGCGTATCTTGCGCCTGTTCTTGCAAAAACAGTTGAATTATCACAATATGGTAGGTTATTAGATATTGCAGGTGCATCGGGCATTTACGCGTCGGCTATTGTGTCTCAACACCCACATATGTCCGCATCGGTCTTTGAAAAGCCGCCGGTTGATTGGATTACCAAAAATTCATTAATTGAAAGGGATATGGAGGATAAAATCGATGTGATAGCAGGTGATATGTTCAAGGATGAGTTTCCGGAAGGATTTGATGTACATCTCTTCTCTCATGTCTTACATGATTGGGATTTTAGTGACGTTAAATTGCTATTGGAAAATTCATACAGGAATCTAAATCCGGGCGGTAGGATAATGATCCATGATGCACATATAAATGCGGCGAAAAACGGGCCTTTGCCGGTGGCTGAATATTCTGTTCTGTTAATGTTTGCATCTGAAGGCAAATGCTATTCAATATCAGAAATGGAAGAACTATTGGCTGGGACGGGCTTTTCCGGGATAGAATATGTGCCGACAGTTGCAAATCGGAGTGTTATTATTGGTGAAAAAATGGTGTAAACGTAATTAACCACAAGATTACACAGATTTACACGTGAGAATAAATAATGTAATCTGTTTTCAG
>JAYEJE010000330.1:0-3795 GCA_034660415.1 Methanobacteriota archaeon
AGATGTGAAAATTAAAATGGACGGTGTTATTGTGGCGGTTGCGCATGATGAGTTCAAGAAAAACCCTTTCTTAGCACAGGTTCTTTCTTTCAAACTTTAGGAAAGTTTAATCATCAAACCTTTAAAAAAGGTTTAATCCAAACTAATGCTTTTAGTAAAAGTCTGACTAAAAATGCTGCGCAAGCTTCGCAGAAAGATTAATAAGTGTATTGATGTGAGGGTTTGAGTATGGATTTTGGTTTAAGCGCGAAAAAATTAAAAAGCATATGCCGATAAGTTTAAGTATTCAGAAAATCGATTTTATACAGAGGAAATAAAATGTCCGGATATGTGGTAAAGGTGGGAAAGAAGGGGGAATTATACACGCCAAAGAAGCTGAGATTGCAGATGGGTCTGGAGCCCGGAAGCGAATTCATCGCAGTAGTGAAAGGTGAAGAGGTCATCTTAAGGAAGCGAAAAACAATAACCAACTTGTTAGAGGAAGAGGCAATAGCAACTGTAAGCGAAAAAGAGGTTAAAAAAGAGCGACTGATGTTAGAAAAAGAGCTCTTAGAGAGATAATAGTATGAAGTTCCGAGAGTTATACCTGGATACAACATACATCATGCCATTTTTCTATCTTGACATAGATGTGAAAGGATTCTCCAGAACTGTGTATAAAGAGGTCATAAAGTCAGTGGGGGGTATTCATGTAAGTGAGATTTCCATTATTGAGGCAAAGGCTAAGACTCTAAAGATTGGTGGACGCCAGACTGAGCTTAATGAAAAGTTCAATGAGGGTCTATCTGTCTTATCCGCAGATGAAAAAGTCGTGATGCATGGATATAGAGCAATGGATGATAAGAAGTTCAACGAATTTCAAGCACTTGGACTTGGCTTTTTCGATGCTGTAATCCTGGCACAATCGTGCACTGTTGGAATATTACTGACCGAGGATTCAAGGCTATTGCAGCTCAAAGATGTTGGTGTTAAGACAATCAATTGGGATACTATTCTCAGAGAAATGGGAATAGGAGATAATAAAAACTAACAACTTAAACCTAATACCTCAAACCTGATGGAACTATACAAATAGGAGATACCCCGCAATGTTTAAAGAACTCGGGAGGATGTTAAATTAAATGGTTTATGCTGGAAGTTTATAGTGGTGATATAAGAATGTCAGAGATGAAAAATGTAGTCCAAAAAGGAGGGGTGAAAGACATGATTAGTAAAAAGCATACAAAAGTCACTACCGGGGTGTTTATCCCAGGAGAATTCCTTAGCCAAGCAGAGATTACCGAGGAGAATATTGAAATAGAAGTTGCTAACAAGGAGATTAGAATTCATCCTGCTAAATCTAATGTTGAAAAAAAGGTTTTCACCTTTGATTCTCCTTTATGGAAATGTGTTGGATTTGCCGAAATAGAAGGTGTTAATGGCAAAGACCACGATAGGTATATCTGAAATCTATACGCTCATGCTCAGGAAGATAGGGAGGGATAAAGCCATAGAATATGTCGAAAAACTGCGTAGCACGGCAGAAATAGAAAGAGTTTCGGAAGAGGATGAGAACACGGCATGGCAAATCATCCTTCGTTACCAGGACAAGGACTTTTCCTACGTTGATGCAACGAGCTTTGCCGTAATGGAAAGGTTAGGAATAAGAGATGCTTTCGCTTTCGATGGACATTTTGAGCAATATTCGATAATGAGCCCAAAGCTAATATTTAGAGATTACGTATTACGCATCACACATCACCCCCAAAAAATGAAGACGCATAAGGACCTTGATGTTTGGAAAGAAGCGATGACCCTGGCAAAAGGGATATACAAGTTAACGGCAGAATTCCCAAAAGAAAAAAAATGCTGCTCGGGCTGATAAAGCACTTAAAAGGCAAACAAATGGGTAAAGGGTGATGGGTGAAGAGTATAATTCACTAGTTTTTAAGACCGTGCCGCTAAAGGGTATTTAATTAAAACTCTTAATTAAGATATATCAGGTGAATGAACATGGAAGAGATAGAGGTGGTTTATGAGAAAGGTGTTTTTAAACCCTTAAAGGGGGTAAATCTTAAAGATGGAGCTAAAGCAATTGTAGTAGTGAAAACTAAAGGAATAGCTGATATACTGGAGAAATTTAGCAGAAAAGTGGACAAGGATGTTCTAAAAGAGTTCCTGGAGGAGAGAAGGTGATTGTCGTAGACACTTCTGTTTTTCTTGACGAACTATTCAAATTTAACCAAAAAGGCATGATAAAGCCAGAATCTTATTCAGACTTATAGAAGAGAAAGACGTTCTAATTGTGGTGCCAAGAATATTTAGAATAGAGCTGATAGGACAGCTTGTTAGAAGGATGGAGAAGGCTGAAGCTACTATCCTGTATGAATCCATTGTTGAGAAGCTGGAATTCATCAAAACGAAAGATTTAGAGGGAATCGCTTTTTCAATAGCTTTCGAGACGGGTTCAAGGGCAATTGATACATTTTTTATAGCTGCCGCTAAAATCGGGAGTGCTCATCTGGTTTCTAATGATAAAATCCAGGTTGAAAGTGCAAGAAAGTTCGGTGTTGAAGCTTATTATTTGCTTGACGAGTTTGAAAAGGTAAAAGAAAAGATGCAGGAACTATAAGTGATATGAATACTATTAATGACAGAAGTATCAAGTTGTAATCTCGACAAAGAACGAGAATCAAAGATGAATTGCGGAGCGGATTTCAAAATTGGCTACTCGCCCGAATGGATAAATCCCGGTGATGACGTGCACGCATTAACAAAGATAACGAAGATAGTTGCGGGAATATATGAGAAAACTAAAGTAAACAAGTGTTCTGTAACCTATGATCCATTTTCTTGATGCCTGTGCTTTCGCCTGATTATGGAACTCAATTATGTTCAAAAATATCCCTTACCTTGTCTATTATCTCCTCCATCGTTTCGATTCCGTCTCTCGCTATTTCCCAGTTCTGATAGTCCTTTTCCACTTCCCACGTATATCCGAATTTCTCTATCATCTTCTTCTCCCGAAATTCATCGAAGCTCATGCCATATTTTTTCGCGAGGTTTCTATCCAGCAACTCGTATTCAATTAATTTCCTTCTCGTTTCGTTGTACAGCAATTTCGCCATCCCCCTTTCAATATTTTCTTCTGAGATGACCTTTCGTGTTAGATTAACCATCTCTTCGGATATTGACATCATGATTCATCACCTTTTATTTTGGTATTACAAATACCCTGTAAACTAACTTACTTGTTTAAATATATTATCTTTCGATTATGATATAAGATAGAAAGGAAATGTTTTAGAAGAGAGAAAAGCATACATGAAAAGTATATCATATTAGAGAAATAGGGCTATTTGGTTCATATATTATATTAGAGGAGAGCAAACCGCAAGCAGTGATATAGACGTACGTTCTTGTTGAATTTGAAAAGGGACATAAGGACTTTTTTAATTGTTATTTCGGGATTGACATGGAAGCTGTCTGTATGGGACACGGTGAGAAATAATATTCCACCATTCAAGAAACAGATTGTAAACGTTTTAGAATCAGAAAAAGCATCAAAAAGAGGAGCAAAGAATGATTGACGCATCACGAAATATGTCACACATGAAGGATAAAACTGGCGGATGTTGTTATTATTGCCGTGCCTACACCAGTAACAAAATCAAAGATGTATTGCGGTATTGATTCCCACATCGGTTATTCGCCGGAACGGCTGCGCCGTCAGTAATGGGTAATGGGTGGAGAAATGGATAACTCATCGCTTTTCACTGATTACATATCACCTATTACATATCAAATTACTTACCC
>JAYEJE010000331.1:0-3770 GCA_034660415.1 Methanobacteriota archaeon
AACCCCAGATATATGGCTTACAAGAAATAAGATACCCGAAGAGAGCTGTATAGGTCCTGATGAACTTGTAAAGTTATATAAAACAATAGTAAATTTCGTTGGGCAGGCAGATGATGGCGTAATCCTCTTTGAAGCCGTGGAATACTTGGTTATACAAAATGGTTTTCAGCCAGTGTTAAAGTTCATTCAATCCCTAAATGATGTGATAATGGTACATCCTTCGCGGTTAATAGTGGTTGTAGACCCGCTGACCATGGACGTAAGGGAGATGCATATCCTCAAAAGGGACATGAAAACTATTCCCTGATGAAGATCGAACTTATATAACCACAAGATTAAAAAGTTTTCTTTTAGCACATGTTTTCTTTTTTAAAAAGAAAATTATAAGTGTTAAAACACATATTCTTCAGATAATTTCCTCTGTATTACTATACCTTTACCGTACTCGAAATCGAAGACGTATGGTTCCAATTCGTATGGTGTACCTCGCATCTTTCTGACAAAAATTATCCGCCTATACTGCATCTTCTCCAGTTGCCGAATACTCAAAAGAATTACACCCGATGCATAGAATTCTTCAATGCCATATTGGCTTAATTGATTTGTGCCGGTGGGTATTGCTGAGGTCAAAACAGAAGTACAGTCGAGCGAGTCCAGCGAATAAAAGAGAGCCCGGATATATCTTCGGATTTCCCAAATCGTCTCGTCTTTTACGATAAACGGCGCTATTGGATCGATTACAAGCCGTTTCGCATTAATCTCTTTCAAATATTTGTTTAGGTCGCCCACAATCTTCCTGACATCTATTTCTTTTGACTTATCACGTAGTTGATCGAAGTGGGATGAATAGTCAAGAATTAACAAATTATTTTGTGCGATTCGCTCTTCAAAGTCAAAACCAAAAGAGTTTGCATCTTCGATCACATCGCTGGGCTTCTCGTCAACCGTCACATATACTCCGCTCTCACCCAAATCGAAGCCTTTAACTAAAAATTGAAGCCCAAAAATTGTCTTACCAGTTCCCGCCTCTCCGCTAAGCAGATAATTTTTCCCCGGGCGAAAGCCGCCACCAATGATGCCATCAAGCATATCCATTCCAGTAGGTACTCGCTTAGCCGTCATGTAAATGATACCTATGGAGTTACCTATACTTAAAGTTATATATATACTTACTATGAATAAACGCCGGGGTTATATTATTCTAATCTCAACAGCAATAATCGCATTACTCTGTATCTGTATTTATTTAACATTCCGTTTTTTCGTGTTCTTTGCAGAGGGATATAGTCTCTTAGACCGTATTTTTGCAATCTGTTTACTGATAGGAGAGTTGTTCTTCTTCGTACATGGCATAGGTTATTCGATTGATGTGATAAAAGCAAGCCACAGATATAGAGAAGAATTTGATAGCCAGCATTATTTTTTGAATGTGAAAGAGCCCAAAGTTGCCGTTTTCATTACCGCATACAATGAAGATGCGGATACGCTTGAAAACACCATTTCTGCCTGCACATTGATGGACTATAGAAATAAACAAATTTATCTACTGGACGACTCAACGAAGCCCGAGCTGATGATGACCTCAAAGGCTCTTACAGAGAAATATGGTATTGAATATGTGCATCGTGAGAATAGACGTGGGTTCAAAGCTGGTGCGATAAACGATATGCTCAACGGTATAGACGCCAAATATCTTCTAATTTTAGATGCTGACCAGCGCCCAGGTTACAATTTCCTGCGTGAAGTAGTGCCGACACTGGAAGAGAAGCCAGAGTTGGCTTTTGTTCAGACCCCCCAATATTATGTCAATCGTGATTCCAGTAAAGTATCTAATGCTGCGTCCGCCCAACAGTCCACATTCTATGCGAATGTGTCCGAGGGCAAATCTGTTTCAAATGCGATGTTTGCGTGTGGCACTAATATTGTTTTGCGAATAAGCGCATTGAATGATATTGGAGGATTTGATGAGGAATCAGTCACAGAAGATTTCGCGACTTCTTTTATGTTGCACGAGCGGGGATACAGCTCTTACTATTATAACAATGTCTTTGTAGAAGGCGATGGACCTGCATCCATACCGGGCTATTATATGCAGCAGATGCGGTGGGCGTATGGCACTATCGGAATATTCAAAAAGCTATTGAAAGAACTTATCAAGCATCCCAGGCGTTTAACACCCGTTCAGTGGTGGGAATACATTCTATCAGGCACCTGGTATTTTGTTGGCTGGGCTTTTTTCTTTATGATGTTATGTCCCATTGCATACTTGTTGTTCGAGATACGTCCATTATTAGCAGAGCCATATATATATGCGGTGGCATATCTTCCATACCTCTTATTCTCCTCGCTCCAATTTTTTGTTAGCATGTCAATGCGTGGTTTTAGTGCTAAAGACCAATGGTTTGGGCAAATTCTAACCTATTTAACATTCCCCATATATATGTTGGCTGCAACCTATGCACTTATCAATAAGAAAATACCGTTTGTAGTGACTCCAAAAGGCGGCAGTGGCAAGTCTCCATTAACCTGTTTCTGGCCACAAATCGCAATGATGTTAATCATCGTTTTCTCGGTTGCCGTAGGTATATGGAAGTTCGTGCAGCAATTTGATCTGGCGCTAATAATAAATATATTGTGGAGTTTTTATTATCTAATATTGCTTTCCATGTTTCTATACTTTAGAAGGGATGCGGAAGAACCCTCATTGTATTACGTAGATATGTTCGAGGAGTTTGTTAGGGAGTGAACCATAACATCGCCGTCTATTCGGGTTTAAGTGTCATAACAGTCTAAACTAGAAGCTCCGGAAGAGAAGCCAAGAGAAGAGATCCTTATACATGTTGGCAGTGGCTGGAGCGATAATAATGATGAAGTAAAAGCGGTGGAAGAAGCTGTTTCTTCCGTGGAAACACAACTGGAAGGGAAATCGCCTGATTTTACCGTTCTATTCTCTAACGTTGGCTATGACTCGGATATGGTTCTCAGTGAAGTGAGAAGGCTACTGCCTGGTGTTCAAATATATGGTGGCACTTCCTGCCTCGCCGTTCAAACCAAAGACGGTTTTCATGCAGGCGAGAATGGTTCGTTGGCTTTGTTAGCGGTAGCTTCCAAAAATATCTCCTTTGGCGTTGGAGGTGTTAGCATTGACGATTTCCCCTCTGCGAGGGAAGCGGGGAAGTCTGCTATTCAGGCAGCAATTGATACAACGGGTGAAAAAGGCGCTCCAAAACTCGTTTTGATTACTGGTTCTGTTGGTCGAGAGGAAGAGCTTCTTGCAGGTATCGAAGACGTTATAGGTAAAGATGTTCCAGTACTCGGCGGTAGTGCTGGGGACAACACTATAACCGGGGAATGGAAACAATTTGCAAATGGGAATGTGTATAGCAACGGCATTAGCTTAACGGTGATCTATACCGATTTGAAAATTGGTTGGGCATATGAGGCGGGTTATTTAAGGAGTGAAAACAGAGGCACTATTACCCTCGCTGAGGGAAGGCTAATCTATGAAATTGACTGTAGAGTCCCGAAATTATTTCGTCAAGAAGCTGCACCTCAACTTATGGTGAAGCTAACAGACAAAAAGATGCATTTATCAGGAAAATGAGATGTGAGAACACGCTTGGAATGTTCTTCGAATGGAGTGAAAGGGAGGTAAGTTTATGAATAAGAAATCTCTTATGAATAGTAAGCGAAATAATATTAGGACTCTACAGTAAATGAGTGAAAAGGCATCACTGCGGGAACTGGTAGACCCCAATGAACTGCAGACT
>JAYEJE010000332.1:0-3741 GCA_034660415.1 Methanobacteriota archaeon
AGTTGCAGTTGCAGTTGCAGTTGCAGTTGCAGTTGCAGTTGCAGTTGCAGTTGCAGTTGGCGCTGGTGTCGCTGACAATGTTGGCGTTGATGTTGCTGATGGTGTTGGTGTTGGAACAGCAGTTGGAGAAGGTGTATCGTGATTAGGCATATCTTCGGGATTTGGATTGATAATTCCCGATAAAAATACTGCTATAGTAATAATAGCTACAACTATCCCTAAACCTGTTGCAACCTCTGTTAGTCCCATCGTCTACTACTAATATATATGGCTCCTAATTTATATAATTAAAATCGCAATTTTGATAGCTTTCTTCCCTTTTTCCATCATATCACTCTGCGGGTATTGGACTTGGCTACGTCTCCGCTTAATTATAACCTCTTCTGTTCTATCTAAATCTGAAAAGGACTTTATCCAACCATCCTTCAGAAGTTCATTCATCTTTTGGCCACGCTGATTCAGGATTTATATAATCCAGTGTTTTCTCCGATATCCCACCCAGCTCTGATGCGCCAAGTTCTATTAGTGCCTCAGGCGAAGTCAAAATTGGCGGGATTTCTCTCGCTTTTTATTTTCTTCGTCTTAGCAATAAATACGCGACTGTTAATAGGGTAGCGAAAACGGCTTCGAATCACGGCGGTCTTGGCGATATGGGCGGTATCCCTTCACGAAGCACGCATTGATCTACGATCTCATCCGAGTCACTCACCACCTTTAATCTGACTTCATCGCCATTTACATAGATCATACAATAGTGCTTGCCCGGATAGAAACACTCAACGCTCTTTGACCATGGCATCTCTTGTTGTTGCGCAAAAAATGGCGCACCAGCTCCGCCGGAAACGATCTGCCAGACTTGATTGGTAAAATTAGAATTCGATGACCCATCCAAATATACCGCCGTTTCACTATCTATGGATGTTCTGTGATAATTATGTTCGTGACCAAAGAATACCGCTACCACCTTACCTTTCTGGCTAATTGCCTCCCACAATTCATCTCTGCGGTCAACTACGTACGTGCGGTCGAGTGGATTGCCCTCATAGTCCTCGTTTTTAGCGATTTCCCCACCATTATACCATTGCGAGTCCTGTGGATGACCTCCATTTGGAAATGCTGGCGTGTGTGCGAACATAAAAATGTGCTTAATCGAAGAATTACTTTTGGCATCGCACAGAACATTTTTAATCCACTCAAGCTGGTTCTTCATCACATATCCCTCGAGGTTCCCACCAAAATCTTCTGGATTACTGCACCACCAGTAGTGTGTGTTAAACGAGATGATCCTCGTATTCGCGTAGTCAAAGTAGTAAACATTCTCACTGTAACTTGGAGCGATAGGATTTTCAGGATTTGGAAAACTATTTGCGGGATTTACAAACTCCTCTGCAAAAACCGTTTCAGCACTCTTATTCGTGCTGTCATCCCGCTTATCAAATGCTATGCCGTATTCGCTGTATTTGCTTCCATCGTCATAGCAATCTATCAACACTTCGTGATTTCCCATGCCTTCGTAAATCGGCACATAGCATCCAACTTGTTCGGTCGCATCCTTCCACGCCTTAAGCTGCATGCGGAAGTCGGTTTCATTCGTTGTGCGGCCATTGATCAAATCCCCGCCAAAGAGGATAAAATCGGCACCGTTGTTGTATGCGTTGATCATGAACCTGCTGAGCGTATGATAGTTTGTTCCGCCAAAGGATCTTTCTCCGCCTCCTACACCTGTTCTACTATCAGTCATAAATGCAAATTTAAAATTTGCATTCGCCGATGTCGGTGCTGTCTTAAACTGATATGCCTTTGGTGTTTTCACTCCGTCAATGAGTATTTCGTATTCATAGATTGTATTCTGTGAAAGACCTACAATGGGTATCTCATGAGGGATTGCCGACCCGTTAGGATCAAGATATTGACGACCACAGACCTCCACCGCACCTGTTGTTGCTTCACTTGTATCCCAAGAGATGATGGCACTGGTAGTTGTTACTAAATTTACAAAGGGCCCCTCTGTAATACACGGCACAAGGGTGCAGTCTTCATCGACCTGGAAGCGCCCAGCATAAAATGTTGATGTAGCTCTATCGGGATTGCAGAGTTCGATACGATAGCAGATTACACCGCCATTCTCTTTAAAATTGCAGAGGTTATATTTGGGATTCTCAAATTTGCTCAGGTCAATAGTAACGTTGTGCGATGTGCTTTTTCCAGTCAACTCCTCTGTTTCATCTAATCTGTACTGTGGCACTTTTATCTCCTGCTGGGGCACATAAAGCCCATAATATACCCTTGCCTTTGGGGTTGCATATACCGTATCAAAGTATATTGTGGCTTCTTTTCCTGCTGCATCAACAGTCACGCGGGGTTCTCCAGTTAAAAGGTAATCCGGCGTATACACCATTTGTGAGAAAGCAGGATAGGTAAAGCTATGTCCCAAATTACCAGGTTGTGCGCACGCAGGCACCGCAAGCATAAGCATCACTAAAATGCTTATAAAGCATAGCGACAAATTTTTTGCATTTGCTTCACTCATATCTTTTATTTTCACCTCTTTTTTATTGTATATGAAGTATAACTACATTCTATTTAATTTAGGACACGGATTTACACGGATTTAATTAAGTTTGACGTTGTTGATCTTTAGAATCTGTGTTAATCTGCGTTAATCTGTGTCTATAATTAGTTTTAGTTGGATATTATGCTTTCTCCAATATGCGAGTTCAGGATTTTATTATTTATGTATATTTACACAAAAAGTTCTTTATCTCGGCCATTACGATTTTCTCACTCTTTATTGCTACCGCATTCGCAATTAACATGTAGCCTCTTTCTGATTCTACCACATTCCCGCGCGCTTTGATCGGCGTCCCAAACCCGATATCCGCCCCTTTTTCGCTCTGTAGCTCAAGTAACAAAGCACCTGTGCCATCGTCCAATATCTTTTCTGTCTCTTCGCCCGAAAAGACTATGTCACCCTCTACTATTACATCAAATGCGCCTTCACAACCAACGATCTCCGCTATTGTCCTCTTTTTCGGCTTCGACAACTCACTCCGGCTGGGAAGGTCAATATCCGTATCGATTAGCTTCGTGTTTTTACCTATATATAAAGTGGTCAGACCCTTCCACTTCTTCACGTATGCATTCTCTATTAGCATTATCTTATCCTTTACAAGCTCTTCTCGTTCAGTCCATGAGACAAAGGGTAATTTCGCGGTGCTATCGGCAATTATTCCGCTAATAAAGACTTTAGCGCCTTCCGCTCTCGTCGTTATCGTCCTTCTTGATACTTCCAAGATTCGGCATACCGTGTCTATCTCCGCTTCTCCATGCTTCAAGCACCAAAGACCTCTGTTCTTGCTATCCGAAAAACAGAAGAAACCATGCCTTTTATATTCCCTTTGCATAAATAGCAACCTGTACTAAAATTTAGGCATTCCAAGAATAAATCATTTGTGACGGTTTACCTAATTTTTATAACCACGAGATTACACAGATTTCCACGAGAAAAAATAGAATTTAAATACGAACGGGCTATCAAAAGGAGTAAAGCGAACTCGAAATAATTCAGACCACTGAACTTTTGGCCGGGAGGGTTGATAAGGGGGGGTCTGACCACTGAACTTTTGGCTGGGAGGGTTGATAAGGGGGGTCTGACCACTGAACTTTTGGCTGGGAGGGTTGATAAGGGGGGTCTGGCCCCTTATTTGAGCACATCCAACAGTGCAACACGTTCTAACACCA
>JAYEJE010000333.1:0-3738 GCA_034660415.1 Methanobacteriota archaeon
TTCGAGGTAAGCAAGAATGAGGGCGTAATTATCCCATACCGCTGGGTAACGGCAATTGGCGATGTCGTGCTGATAAAGCATGTCAAGAGAAGAAGAGCGCAGGTGGAGGCCAAAGGAGAAGGAGAAGGAGAAGGAGAAAGAGGAGAGAAAGAAGTAGAAATATAGAAAAAAAGTGAAGAAAACGAACAGGGGATGAAAGGTCAGAACAAAGCGAGACATAAATATAAGGCCCAGGATAGAGAAATATACGCCAATATGAAGGCCATTACACCTTTGTTCGTGCGTGCAGATGGCAGGAATTTCAAGCGGGTCTTAAGCACTTTTGGAAAACCATATGACGCAAGGCTCGCGAAAGGAATAGTGAAAGCAGTGGAGCTATTATTCTTGAACAGCGGATTCAATCCGAAACTTGCATACATCTTCTCTGACGAGATAAACCTTTACTTTGACGATGTCCCATTTAAAGGTAGAATTGAGAAGCTAGATTCTGTACTTGCAAGCTTTTTGGCAAGTGCTTTGACCATCATTTTGGATTTTAAGGATGCTATTGCGTTTGATGCGAGAGTGATCCCGGTTTGCGGAGAGGCAGATGTTTTGGAGTATCTCACGCAGCGGCAGGCAGAAGCATGGCGAAATCACATCAATGCATATGGCTATTATGGGTTGCAAGATACCGGACTAAGCGAAAAGGAAGCAGAGAAGCGATTGAAGGGTATGAAAGCGGCCGAGGTGCATGAAATGCTTTTTCGTTTAGGGATTAATCTGAATGAAACGCCGAAATGGCAAAGAAGGGGCATCTTGATTGCCAGGCAGAAGCATGAAAAGGACGGTTATGACCCCAAATTGGCGGAGAAAGTTACTGCTACTCGTTACAAAGTAGTTTCGCTTTGGGACCCTCCTTTATTCGGGTCAGAAGAAGGGCGAAATCTGATACACCAACTCGTAGATAGATGAGCGGTAATTGCAAAATGCAAAATGCAAATTGCAAAATATAAAACGGGAATGAAAATGGGCTCTTTTAACTTTAACTTTTAAATTTTAAACGCCCATTAAGAAAAGGGTTTATAGTGGGCCCGAAGGGATTTGAACCCTTGGCCGCCCGGTTATGAGCCGGGCGCTCTAACCGTACTAAGCTACGGGCCCCTTTGTAATACATAACCCTTTTTATATAAATTACTTGTTAGCGAAATGATAAAAACCAGCATAGAAAAGCAAGTTCTCATCGCAAATCTTTTAGTCACGAGAAAGCAATGAAGATACATGCCACTCTGGATATTCTTCATCATCGTCAGTTTTCTTCTTGGACTCTCTATCTCCTTTCTTCTGAGCTACAGATTCCACTGCATAGAACGGGTTCTTTTCTCGTTCGTCGTTGGAAATGCGATAACTATATGGGTTACTTTCCTGCTTGCATGTCTAAAAGGGTCGTTAAACATTGATATTATACTCATTAGCATCGCCATATACATTTTTTTGTCCGTCATACTCTTTAGATGGTCTAAAATATTAGTAAAAGCGGTTTTTAGTGATTTACAGAATAAATCAGCTATTATTTGGCATGACGATAAACTTACTCTCGCTTTTTTTATGCTCATTCTGCTTTATTTGACGATTATGAACATATACGGTGTTTTTCGCATTGATGAAGTGGGCAACCTATACGCATTTCACACTGTTTGGGCTGATTATCCGTTCCATACCTCTGTCATTACCGCTTTTGTTTACAGAGCCGATTTATCATTCCCACTGAATTATCCGCAGTTTTTACATATCGAGATGCACTATCCATTTCTCATGGATTTCTATTCCGCGGTATTAATGAAAGGCGGTTTGGACCTCAGGTGTTCTCTTATCATCCCAAACATTTTATTTCAACTTTCCTTTTTTGGGCTGTTCTTCTTTCTCGCTTACCGATTGACTGGCATGAAGAAGGTCGGGCTATTAGCTACGTTTATCTTCATCTTCGCCGGACTCCCTGCGGGTCTTCAATCCGTTAACATCCACTTTCTGAACCCGATGTACGCAGTATTAATGCCGCAAAGAACGGCGATGATCGGTATGGGTATCTCTTTTGCCGTCTATATTCTTCTATTACAAGCATTATTTACTGATGAGCGGGATACACAGAGACACGCATATAGGGAACTAATACTTGCCGGTGTGCTTATCGGCTTGCTCCCGTACATACACGCACATTCATTTATGGTCACTGCATTTGTCGCTCTATTCCTTTCTGCTGTTGTGTGTATCAAAAAAGCATCGCAGAAAATGTTTCGTAGACGCGATTTGTGGGTCCTCATTTCTTTACTCGTGCCGCTAATTCTTCTTTCTTTACCGCAGATAATGAGCATAAGAACAGGTGTATCAGAAGATTTCTTCGTCTTTTTCCCCGGTTGGACAGAAGAGAACAGGAACATGATAATGGGCTTTGATTGGTCATCTCTTGCTGCTTCATGCTATTCCATCGCAAAAACCATCACTGTACTGCAAATGTTCTGGGCGCTCAACGCAGGCGGGCTCATCATCCTCCTCTCGTTAGGCATTTTAAAAGCAGATAACAAAGCAAGGCTATTTTATCTGCCATTTTTACTTCTTTTCGTCATTGCGAACTTCATGAAATTCCAACCTTGGTATTTTGACAACTATAAGATATTCATATATTGGCTCGCACTGACTGCCGTGATGGCGTCGTTGGCCATATTATGGGTAACCGACTTTAATAGAAGGTTTTTTAAAACACTCGCTACTGTATTACTCGCTATTTTGATACTCGCTTCTACTTCTTTTGGCTTAGTAACGCACGTAGCAATGGTGGAGGATAGCCACGTGATTTGGACACAAGAAGAGACCGATATTGCAGATTGGGTGCGAGAGAATACGCCACCTGATAGTGTGTTCTTAACTGGAAGCGCGCATAATCATCCTATACCCTCGCTGTCAGGAAGGCCGAGAGTGATGGGTTACGAGGGGTGGCTGTGGTCTCATGGCATCAACTGGATGATGATTAATGCAAGGAAGCGAGATGAAAAGGCGATGTTCGGGGGGGACTATGCACTTGTCAAAGACTATGGCGTGGATTATGTTTGCATTGGTCCATACGAGAGGGCTTTCGCAAGGGATAACCAGTTTGACATAAACTATTCTGCTTTTGTCGATGAGACACGGTATGATTTAGCGTATGATGGGGGCGGGGGAAGATGGAGGATATATGAAGTTACGTAATTAATTGCAAAATGCCGACTGCAAATCGAAAAAAAAATCTGGATTATTGCGCTCTTCTCTAGCCTCATTTATTGCCCTTCACATATCTGCTCAAAAATCCATAGGTTTTTGAGCAGATAATGCAAAATTTAAAATGGAAAGTGCAAAAGTCAACGTTCAACAGATGGCGTTAATGGGCGCTTTAAAGTCAAAAGAGCCCATTTTCATTCCCGTTTTATATTTTGCAATTTGCATTTTGCATTTTGCAATTACCCCCTCACTTTTGCTACGTTTTGGTAACCTACCGCGTAATCTCCCACGTTAGCCTGCTTTCAAGGATGTAATTCCATAAAAAAGCGCAAAGGATACCAAAAATATTCGAGATTAGGTAATATACGCCCGCATACTCGGTTAAGATGTAAAGAACACCAATGTTGATCACCAATCCACCAGAACGCCACAGGTTGCTTTTTAGGATACGTATAATGAATTGTTTCACACCTCTAGTTTTTTTTTCTCTGAATGTCCACCGATCGT
>JAYEJE010000334.1:0-3734 GCA_034660415.1 Methanobacteriota archaeon
TTTAATGCTCTGGCAAGCTTTTCACCCGCATCTTTTCTATCTTCAAACATAACGCCCTTAAATCCTTTTCAAAAAGTCGAACCCTTTTTATACAACCCTATTAATTCCGCTTTGTCTACTATATAATCTTCCACGGCTTCTTCTAAGACTTCCTTGTTAATCCCTTCGTTTAAATCAAGCACGGTGTCCAGGGCGTATAGTTTAAAGAAGTAACGGTGAGTACCAGATGGAGGACAGGGGCCGCCATAATCTTTCCTGCCAAAATCATTTATCCCTTGCTTTCCTGGAATGCTGTCTTCGTCAATCTGCGAAACAACAGGAATATTAAATGAAACCCAATGGACCCAGGTCCCCCTAGGTGCATCCGGATCATCAACTATGAGAGCCAGGCTTTTAGTCCCCGCAGGAATATCCTCAATAATGAGTGCAGGGTTGAAATCACCCCCTTCACAAGTAAATTTCCGGGGAATCTTATTACCATTTTCAAATTCAGGACTCGTTAATTTCATCTTCCTTCCTCCTTTCTTTTTCTCCTTTTTTGTATATAGTTCTTCTATATGAGATCAAATTGTTATTTACTATTAACTATAGTCCTTCATTTATAAAAACTATTAGGTCATCATCTTAGATATGCTTCGGAACAGGTCAGTTAGCAGGTTCCAAGCTCTATGGTTTCCACCGTCTGATCTTTGCAGCAAGCAAGCCTCATGCACTCCGAGAAAAAGTAGGGGTAGCAGTTGCTGATGACGGTGATCGTATAGGTGGGCAGGAGCTTGCGATCAGGTCAATAGTTGATTTCTATCTGATAAACGAGATGGTATCATAGCATCAATCGCTGCAATTGTCCATTCTGAGTCAAAAGAAACTCTCAAAAACTAAAATAGCAAAACCTTTTTATGGTTACAACTTTAAACTTATTACAAAGATGAAGTCAAAACAAAAAGAGGTGAGGGAGATGAAGAAGAATAATAAAAAAGATGGTGTTTTGATAGAAGAAGCGAAGGTGATAAGAAGAAGGAGGGTTGAGCATGGAAATAGGTGAGAAGATAATCCTTGCTCTGGTCGTAGTGGTGACCGTTGGAGTCATCGGCGGTGCGGCAATTATGATGCCTATCATGGAGCATGAGATGCACAAACCCGAAAGTTGCGGGGCAAATTGTCATGAGATGCAGCCTTTTTATGACTCTTTGATGGTCTCATCGCATGCGGAAGTGGGCTGTCACGACTGCCATAAGCCGCACAAATCGGAGATGTTCCTGTATATTGGGGAAGCGCTTCACCATGTTGAAGGCATGGCAGAAGGCATGGCAGAAGATAAGAGTTTAGACGAAACTTTTGACGAAATGGCAGAAGAAGTGGAGAATAAACCGCCTGCATCGCCAAAGAACGAATACTGTATGGAATGCCATAGTGAACACAAAAAACCAACAGAAAATATTGCGGACCCTACAATATCATGCTTTAAATGCCATTCTACGATTGAACACACGATACACAGGATAAGTGAGTATAAAGGGCACGAGTCGCCAGATTACAGCGGTTTCGAGTGCGTAGCATGTCACAATGACCATGATATGGATGTTAAAGAAAATACCTGTCTGATCTGCCATCCACCGGCGAGTCATCCATGACATCTAGAACAAAAACCAAAAATTTATATGGGACGAAGGCATATTAAAAGATGGGGTGGGTAAAAGATGCTAAGTGAATTACCAATAGATTTGGAAAAGGTGAGCAAAGAGAATAGGGATAGAGAGATATTGCGTGTCGGTATGATAGCGGAACTGGATGCTGTAAATCTATATGAGCAGCTCGCGGCGATGGCGGAGCGAGAAGAGGTTAAAGCGCTTCTGCTGGATATAGCGAAAGAAGAGAAGACACACATGGGCGAATTTCAGGCTCTGCTTCTAAGACAAGACAAGGAGCAGGTCGAGGAACTGGAGAAGGGTAAAAAAGAGGTGGAGGAATTGGTTGAATGAGAGCTATAATACTCTTAGTAATGGCCACTATGATTGCCGGTACTTTATTAGCCGGTACGATAGTTGCAGGAGCGGTAGAATCATCTGATTTTGATGATCCGACAGTATGTAAGGGCTGTCATGGCGAAATATACAATCAGTGGGACGGCTCGATGCATTCAATAGCATACACAGACCCTGTTTATTTGGCGGATGCAGAGATGGCTTCTCGTGAGACGGACGGTTTAACAGACACATATTGTGCGCGGTGTCACACGCCAATCGGCGTCCTATCTGGCGAAGTCCCACCTATTGGACTCGAAAACCTGAGCGAAATATCAAAGAAGGGAATACAGTGCGATTTCTGTCACAGTGTCAATGAATCCACAGGTATAGGAAACGGTGCTTTTATGGTCTCTACGGATGGGATTAAGCGAGGACCGTATGATGACTCAAAATCGCCATATCACGGTAGTATGTTCTCAGACCTCCACACAAAGTCAGAATTCTGCGGTATGTGCCATGATGTTAACCATCCTGTGACGGGGATTCCAATCGAGGCGACATATACCGAGTGGAAAGAAGGGCCTTACAACTCGACCACACAATGTCAGGACTGCCACATGACGCCTGGTATCACGCATTTTGAGGCGAATCCCGGCAAGGCATCGGGGATTGGGCCTTACAGGGACAATGTTTATACCCATTACTTTGTAGGTGGAAACGCAGCGGTAACAGGAGTTATGGGATCAGAAGTGCACCAAAGTATGGCAGAAGAACGGTTAAAGTCTGCGGCAACGCTTGCTTTGGACGTAGAAATGAATAATAATGAGGCCGAAATCACCGTTAAAGTCACGAACGTAGGGGCAGGGCATAAGCTTCCAACAGGACTTGCAGAGGCAAGACAGGTATGGATAGTGATTCTGGTAAAGGATGCATCGGGAAAGGAAATTTACCACAGAGGTGGACTTGATTCTGAAGGTGAGGTGGACCCAGATGCCGTGCTCTACCATGAAGTGCTTGGAGATGTGTCAGGAAACCCAACGATGAAAGTCTGGGAGGCAGAATCGATACTCTTTGATAACAGGATATTACCAAAGGAGACACGGGTTGAGAAGTACAATTTTGCTATACCTGGAGGTCTAAAGGGCCCAATCACGGTGGATGCGAAGTTGAACTACCGGTCGGCATCGCAAAAGTTCTTGGATGAACTCTTTGGTGAGGGTGCGGTCGTTGCACCTGTGATAGAGATGGCAGGTGCGGAAGGCACGATAGAAGTGCCAGGCGAGGGAGTGCCTGGTTTTGAGGTACTCTTTGTGTTAATAAGTCTTTTAGTCGTGGCTTATTTGGTGAGAAGGAGAGAGAAATAAGGGGGTAATAAAAATGAAATTTGGAGATTTGATAAAAGGTGCAGAAGCCGAAGGTAAGGAGAAACATGTCCCGGTAATTGAGATAGATAAGGGGCATAGGAAAGAAGATGTGGATATTGTGCGGGTGATCGTGGGAAAGGAAGTGCCACATCCTAACACGATGGAGCACCATATCGCGTGGATAGAGCTGTACGGAGTGAAGAAAGAGGGACAGGTGGTTCATCTTGGTAGAGCTGCTTTCGCACCTACGTATACCAATCCAAATGCCAGGTTTCAGGTGAATGTAGAAGAATTCAAAGCTTTCTGTGCACTCGCATATTGCAACATCCACGGTCTGTGGCAAAACAGTATAGAAATGGAATAGGAGAGAAGAATAATATGGAAGAAGAAAAAAGTATGCCCCTGA
>JAYEJE010000335.1:0-18082 GCA_034660415.1 Methanobacteriota archaeon
AAAGCTTTTCTTTCTAAGAAAACCATTTCATACAAAGGAATGGCCATTGATTCTCTGTTTCGTCCATTGGTAAATAAATGTGAATTGCCGAAGAGAGCAGCGCGATTCTTCGCGGCATCAGGCATCTCGCCGAATTTTTTAACGCTACTCTCCTTCTTCTTCGCGTCACTCGCTGGCTTATCTTTCTTCTTCTCCGGCAAGTACGTTATCCTTTTGCTACTCGCGGGCATTTCCATCTGTCTCAATGCGATCTTAGACAGTTTAGACGGTATTTTAGCACGTGAAATCGGTAATGCGAACAAAAGGGGCGATTTCCTCGATCATGTCTTCGACCGATATTCGGATGTGGTCATCATGTGCGGCATCATCTTTGGCGGCTACATAAGCTGTGAAATCGGCATGATCGCTATTATTGGCGTTTTACTCGCCTCATACATGGGCACACAGGCACAGGCAGTTGGACTGAGAAGAATGTATGGCGGTTTGCTTGGCAGAGCCGATCGCCTTTTGATACTAATAGTAGCAACTTTCGCCACTCTCTGCTATCCCTATCCGTTACCCGCGTCCGGACCCTTAAGTTACTCCTTCCTCGGCTGGGTGATGATCCTATTCGCCGTCCTTTGTAATATCACCGCGTTACAAAGGTTCTATTACATGTGGCGCAGTATTTAAACTGCAAATTGCAAATTGCAAATTGCAAATTGCAAAATCTAATAGCTCAAAAATTGTACATTGAGCGATAAACTCTATTTTCCTTTACTCTTTGCCGTTATTACAGATTTTGCAACAATTTTGACCAATTCATTGGCTTCGCTCAGTAATGGATGTAAATCCTCACTCGGAATTAATTTGGATCTTTCCAACAGTTTCAACCAGTATAACGACTCACGTAATTCTTTCAAGACAATTTGCATTTTATTGAGCTTTGTGATTAATTTAATAATGCGCACACCAAAATCCAATAAACGTTCCGACAGGTTTTTTGTCTCATTTTGCATTTTGCACTTTGCATTTTGCACTTTGCATTTTGCACTTATTTATTGCTTTTTCACCTTCAGCATCCGAAGCGCAAGCAAAGCCGCATTTTTACCGCTGTCTATCCCTACCACACCTACCGGAACACCAGAAGGCATTTGAACCATAGAAAGCAGAGCATCCAAGCCTAACAACTTCCCACTCACGGGCACGCCAATAACCGGCTTTTGCGTTTTTGACGCTATTACACCAGGTAACGCAGCCGATAGACCTGCAATCGCTATTATCACCGATACATCTTCGCTCCCCTTTTGTATGTATCTATCCAGCTCATCTGGATTCCTATGTGCGGAAATCACCTTTAGTTCGTAAGGGACATTAGACTCTGCCAGTACCGCAACCGCCTTATCCGCAACCGCACGATCGCTCTCAGAACCCAGGATTATAGCTACTTTATTCATGTTACTACTTTTTACGGTCCGATTCTATCCGCTCCTCCATCACACAGGTGAACTCTTCAGGGTCTCGTATCTTTTTCAACTCCCCTTTCTCTATCAAAACCGTGCTATCTATCTGCACACGCTTGATATTACCATTCACTACGAATACCGATTTCGAGTTCGTAACTTGAGACACGCTACTCATTATCCTCGCTCTCTTTACCATCTGTTCTGAGTATTTACTTATTCCCGTTAGTATTTTCACTTTCGGCCGCGAGAACGAGACAGCGCTAAAAGGTGCATGATCCGTGGTAAAAATCTCGAACCCTATCTCCTTCATCATACTTAATATGCCCTTCTCTAAGTCCGAAGCCACTTCTTCCACACCGCCTATTGACGATGGCTCTTTTAATTCAGTATTTAGAAACTCTAACGCTTCTATTAACATCTCATCTAAAATCTCCTCGAGCTTTAGTGCTATGTCTATTGTAGTGCTCGTACCCCCCTCTTCGTACTTGCTAACACTCCTCCTAGAAACGCCTAATTCCAAGGCTATATCGCCCAGGGAGTATTCCTTCTTCTCCCTCGCTTCCCTCATCCGCTCCCCGTCTATCGAGACATATAAGCCACCAGTGGATGAATATACGTAGGGCTGCACGTCCTCGACGAAATAATCGTATAACGTGTGTGTGTTTATAGCTGGAATGCCATATCTATGATATACGACGTCATCTTCTAAAAAGCGAGTACCTTTTCGCTCTCCTATGAGGATAGGCGAAGCAAGTAAGCAAAATGCTGCACGTTTTATATCGCGCGCTAGTTCCTCGTTAAACCCATCTATGTTATGCAATATCTTTGCCAATACGGTTATCTCACTTCTCCGTGCCGCTAAATCAAAACTCCTCGTTTCGCATCTACTTGATACGACAAAACCAGCCTTATTCAATATTTCCATTACCTGCGGAATTAAAATTTCTTTCATCTGTGCCCAACAGATCTTTCCGTTCTCACTGTACTTGAAATCTCACCCGCACGCTTTGTCGCTTCAATTACCGCTTCCATCATCGCCGCTTTCACACCATGCGTTTCCATTGCATATAAGCCCCTTATTGTCGTACCACCCGGCGAGGCGGTTATTTGTTTCACCGTAGATGGCTTATCACCTGCAAGAATCAGCTTCGCTGCGCCAAGTGCGGTCCTTGCAGAAATCGCCAGTGCTAAATCGCGCGGCAATCCTGCATATACACCACCATCTGCCATAGCATCTATTACAGCAGCAAAGAAAGCGATACCACTACCACTTAACCCCGTAATAACGTCCATATCGCGCTCATTTACTATGTGTACAGCGCCAATAGCACTTAAAATCTCTTTTACTTTTCGCTCATCCTCCTCACTTGCATAAATACCACCACATAGCGCAGTTACCGATTCGCCCACTCGTGCACCTATATTCGGCATCACACGGATTACCTTCCGCTCAGCGCCAAGATATGACTCGATTACGCTTGTTGGCACGCCTGCCGCAACAGATATTAACAGCGTCTTTTCGTCCATAAACGGTGCAATGGCTTCTACTACGCTCTGCATATCGTTTGGCTTAACAGCTAAAATCAAAATCCTTGCTTTCTTCGCTACCGCTTCGTTACTCGCGCATATTTCAATTCCCGGTTCACTTTTAAAATCGCTGAGTTTCTCCTGCTTCTCATCACTTATGAAAATCGCCCTGCTGGTACTATCAGCAGCCAGTAGACCCCGAAGTATGGAAGCCCCTATGTTGCCTACGCCGATAAGGCCTATACTCTTCCCCTTTGCCACTCTCATGCTCATGCTCATGCTCATTCCTTCATTGGGTTTATAAGCACAACATTATTACCCCTGAGTACCACAGAGCCAAGCAATCGCTTTCTTACTCCGTTCTGTATCTCGCTCGCACTACTAAGATGTAAATTCAAGTAGTCGTCTACCGACGTCAGTATACCTTCCAGCACGCACCGCTCCCCTTTCATCTCTACGTGTATCTGCCGCCCTACCATTCCCTGCACTCTTTTGTTTGGAAACATTTTCTCGTCCTTACTTATACTTCCTTTATACTAGCTCTTTATTTAAAAAGGTCTAAAAGTATAATTTGTCTTGTGCAATCTCGTGGTTTTCGGAAAGGTTTTTTTCAATGTACTAAATATAGAATACATAACGAGATATGCTCCACGACCTGATTATCGAAGGTAAAATTGTAAATCCCGATGCAATACATGATGCTCAGATTGCTATTGATAACGGATATATTACTGCGATAAGGAAGCAGGGTTTAAAAAGCGAGCGTAAAATAGAAGCTCGAAGATGTTTGATCTTCCCCGGGTTTATTGATCTGCATGCACATTTACGGGAGGATAGCAGCCATAAATGGGATTATAAGGAAGATTTTAAGTCCGGTACCGCGGCTGCAGTTCATGGTGGTATAACTACTGTCATTGACATGCCCAATACTCCTTTACCCTGCATAAGTTCCGACCGGCTAATAAAGAAGAAGGAACTCGCACGTACAGAAGGCGTAATTGACATACTCTTCTACGGCGGTGTTTCTGATTCCAACATAAATACGATTGCCACGATGCAGAAAGAAGTCATAGCGTATAAAATATATCTCGCTGAGACAACGGGCGGATTGTATATAGGCGATGATGTGCTGCCAAAAGCGATTGCAGCAGTAGAAGCGACTGCAAAACCTCTTGTCATTCATTGCGAAGACCAGCGGGTTATAGAAAAGGTGCGCGAGGGACTAAAAGTAAACCTATTGGCCCATAGCGAGCTGAGACCCGAAGAGGCGGAATTGTCTGCAGTTAAGAAGGTTTTAGCCGCTGCTTCCGGCGGCATTAAAACTAAAATTAAAATTGATATAGCTCATGTTTCTGTTTACAGGACGTTAGACCTTGTAGGGAAGAGATTTCACTGTGAGGTAACACCGCATCACTTATTCTTTACTAAAGAGGACGTACAGGCGAATGCATTTTTAAAGGTTAATCCACCTTTGAGGTCAGAAGAGAATAGGCTGCTATTGCTGGATGCTTTTAAATCCGGCAAAATCGATTTCCTCGTCACAGACCATGCGCCACATACGAAAGAGGAAAAAGCACGTGAGTTCTTAGAGGCACCCGCAGGTGTTCCTAATTTAGACACGTACGGGAATTTCGTAGCCTGGCTGATTGTACACTGTGGTGTTCCGCCCATGCTTATAGCAAGGGTATGTGCCTATAATCCCGCAATGTTTTTGGGATTACACGATAGAGGCAGTATAGAAGTAGGAAAGAAGGCGAATTTGTCTATTCTTGATATACACAAGCCCGTGAAAATCAGCAGTGAACGTCTATATACAAAATGCAAGTGGTCGCCATTTGAGGGTTATGAATTCCCTGGGGCGGTGAGGCAGGTCATATCCAATGGTGCGGTAGTGACGGAGGATGAAGAATCTTAGATCTAAATATTTCCCGATGTGATGAATTATAAGATAGGATAGTTAGTTAGTTAGTTGGTTAGTTAGTTAGTTACATTCATAAATAAGATCAAGAGGAAGTTAGAGCACCATGATTATAGAGACCATCATTGCTGCAATATGGCTGATGCTGCCGGCGTACATAACGAATTCAAGTGCCGCGTTCTTTGGCGGTAAAACGCCCATAGACAGGGGTATTTATTGGGGTAAAAGCAGGTTGCTGGGTGATGGTAAGACATACGAAGGTTTCTTAAAAGGCTTATCCTGCGGGTTCATAGTCGGCATCATTCAGCAATTGTTTTCTGACTCTTTTGGCCCCTTTCCATACTTTATCGTCACTCTATTTTGCTTATCGGCAGGTGCTATGCTTGGCGACTTGCTTGGAAGTTTAATAAAGCGGAAAATAGGGCTAAAAAGAGGTGCTCCCCTTCCTTTAGTAGACCAACTGGACTTCGTAGCCGGAGCCTGGCTGCTGCTACTCCTGTTTGCCCGAGATTGGTTCTGTGATGCTTTCACTTTAAACGTGATTATTGCAGTCCTTATTATTACGCCTCTGTTGCATCAGTCTGCAAATTACATCGCCTTTAAGATGGGGAAGAAGAAGGTACCCTGGTAAAATCTCATCGAATTAGCAGAGAATGCAGAAGTATCCGAGGCCATGGTATTCGCACTGAAAGACAAGTTTTTGCATTATAAGATCAATATTCGTCATTCTCTGCCACCGCCCGACTTTTCATTACGTTCTCGCCACAAATCGAACAGCATATATACTTCAGGATACACATCCCTACGACTGTCCTCAAAATCGGGATCGATGTAATTGGTTAATGCTATTTGTACGACCAAATTTTTAGCGGAGTCCCTCTTTCCCTTACTAATCATCGGATAAAACCGAAAAATATATATAAACCGCCACATATGCACTGCATATATTGGTGACTAGGATGTCAGAAAGAAGGAGGCACTTGAAACAGATGCTCAGAGATGAAGTAGGAGATGTGAAGAAGGGTGATGAACTTTGGTTTTAGCCGAACATTTTCCGGTGCTTGTCATTGTAATATCGATGTTTGCCGCCTTTACTATTCTAATCGCCGGAAAGGTGAACAAGAAGGCCGCATTCCCTATCGCCTTAGTAACCATATTCATACAACTATTGTTATCTTTGTCCATTTTAAAGCATGTCCTGACAGAAGGGACCATGAATTACTGGTTGGGCGGCTGGTCGCCACCCTGGGGTATCGAATACGTAATAGACGCGCTAAATGCGTTTGTATTGGTTGTTGTTCTATTCATGAGTTTTATGTGTGTGATATATTCAAAGCGAAGCATAGAGAAAGAGCACCCACATAAAATTGTTCTGTTCTATGTAGTCTTTCAACTCCTCGTTACTGGTTTATGCGGTATAACAGTGACCGGAGATATATTCAATCTGTACGTTTTCCTGGAGATTTCTGCCTTAGCGGCGTATGCATTAATAGCCCTTGCAGGTGGAAGGGCGCTGAAAGCGAGCTATAACTATGTGATAATGGGTTCCCTGGGTGCCTGCTTCGTCCTGTTGGGTATTGGTTTCCTGTACGCCGTTACGGGCACGCTAAATATAGCGGACCTTTCAAGGCTGTTACCACCGCTATATGGGAATAGGGCAGTGCAGGCGGCGTTTGTATTCTTCGCAGTTGGATTGAGCATAAAGGTTGCGTTATTTCCGCTACACGTATGGCAGCCGGACGCATATACGTACGCACCTTCTGTCGTGAGTGTGATAATCGCAACAGCGATGGCAAAAGTATCTGTGTATGCGCTTATAAGGGTTATCTTCTCCGTCTTCACGATCGAGTTCATCGATACTTACGTTGCTATAGATGTGGCTCTCTGCTGGATAGCAGCAATGGGTATAATTGCGGGGTCGGTGCTTGCGATAATGCAGACAAATTTGAAGCGGATGCTGGCTTATTCCAGCGTTGCGCAGATAGGATATATAGTACTGGGAATAGGACTAGCACCAATGTCTGTATGGGGGCTTGTCGGTGCGGTTGCACACATATTAAACCATGCGATAATGAAAGGCTGCCTGTTTATGGCCGCCGGCGCATTTATATATAAGTTCGGACTTCGGGACATCCGTGATTTCGAAGGTTTGGGGAAGAAGATGCCGTATGCAAGCGCAGCATTCGCGATAGCCGCGATTTCTATGATTGGGGTACCGCCGAGCACGGGCTTTGCAACGAAACTGTTTTTAATCCTCGCATCGTTACAGGCTACGGAAACTTTGCCCGTTTCCGGTTACATCTTCGTTGCTGTGCTCCTGACCAGTACACTTTTAAACCTCGCTTATTTCTGGCGTGTAATAGACCGCATTTATTTCGTTAAGTCTGAGGAAGGGCATGAAGGAGGACAAAAAACAAAGAAGGCTGATGTTCCTTTTAGCATGGTTGTTCCGATGTTAATCCTCGCGGCTCTTTGTATTGTCGTTGGTATTTTATGGCTTACAAAAGTGCCTTTACCTCTTATTGGACAGGTGTTGGCTGATTTAGGAGTGGGGGTGTTGCCGCAATGGTAGAGATGCTTATGCCACTGTTTGTTATTTTATGCCCACTAATTGCAGCGCCATTGATATTGCTACTGGGCAAATGGCCGAATATACGCGAAGGAGTGACGATCGCCGCGAGCATAGCGACGTTCTCGCTCGTTCTCTCCATGATAAACCCGATTGTAGAAGGAGAAGTTATCCGCATCTCGTTTCAGACGTTATTACCAGGTGTGGCAGTTGGCTTTAAAGTGGATGCTTTCGGTATGCTTTTCGCACTCACTTCGTCTTCCCTCTGGATATTAGTCTCGTTCTATTCCATAGGATATATGCGGTCTCTGAAGGAGCATGCGCAGACACGTTTCTTCTTTAGCTTCGCTCTTGCTATATTCGGCGCCTTAGGCATTGCGATGTCCGCGAATTTAGTCACAATGTTCATCTTTTACGAGATATTAACGGTCTCGACATATCCGCTGGTTATTCACGATCAGACAGCAGAGGCGTTGAGCGCGGGCCATAAATATTTCGCGTATCTGCTCACTTCTGGTACTTTCTTCCTGTTTGGCCTGATGCTGACTTATTATCTTACGGGTACCACGGATTTTACGAATGGCGGGATAGCTGCGCTTGAGGCTCTTAATCCCATGCATAAATGGACACTGATAATTTTATTCTTCTGTTTCCTGTTAGGGTTTTTGAAGGCAGCGTGGATGCCGTTTCATTCCTGGCTACCCACGGCTATGGTAGCACCGACACCGGTAAGTGCGTTATTGCACGCAGTGGCAGTAGTGAAGGCGGGCGTATTCGGGATCGTTAGGATTGTATGCTATATATATGGTGTGGATTTAATGACCTCGCTCGGACTTGGCCTGGCGCTTGCATGCATAGCCGGCTTTACAATGATCGTTGCCAATCTGTTTGCCATTGCACAAGATAACCTGAAGCGAAGACTTGCTTATTCCACCATAAACCAATTGTCATATATACTGCTGGGAGCTGCGTTGTTAACTCCTGATGGAATAAAGGGTGCAATGATGCACATTCCTTTCCACGGCTACATGAAGATAACGCTCTTTCTCTGTGCTGGTGCGATAATGGTGGCGACTGGAAAGAAGAACATAAGTGAGATGGCGGGCGTAGGGAAGATAATGCCGGTAACGATGCTAGCATTCTCCGTAGGTGCACTTGGTATGTGTGGCATTCCACCTGCGGTTGGCTTCATAAGCAAATGGTTCTTATGCATAGGGTCCGTGGAAGCAGCCGAAACAATTTCACCTGTAATGATTATATTCCTGTTCGTTCTTCTGATAGCCTCTTTGCTGGATGTCGTTTATTTCTTCCCCATAATACATACCGCATTCTTTAAGGATCCGGAAGGTGTGGCGGGAGAGCCAAAGGTAAAAGAAGCACCGATGTTTGTGGTCATTCCGTTAGCTATAACTGCGACATTCTCGATTATATTCTTTTTAGCGTTCATTCTGAGACCGGTGGAGATGCTTGCCCCATATGTAGATATGCTCTCAATGCACATCTATGACCTTGTAGATATAGCAGTTGGAAATGTGTTTACGTAATAATTTATTTAACTAAAACCGTGCATGTATCTTATTGTATACAAAGGATATTATTTCTTTGGTAATGAATGCTTTCTTTAAACCATTTAGAAAAGCGTTTACGGAAAAAGCTTCGCGGAAAGAAAGGGTTTTAAAAAACAGTGTAGAAGGCGAGCAAGGTGGAAGAGAGAGAAGAAAAGATAAGAATAGCGCAGGTTTCTTGTGGCACCATATATGGGCATGTGCAGCATGAGATCGAGCGTGCAGTGGAAGAGATAGGTGCAGAGATCTTTGTGCCCGAAGTTGATCTGGATTATGTAGCAGAGAAGGTGGACGAATTTGGATATGACTTTGGCGCAAGCGTGGGATTAGAAGTAGCGATGGCACGGGGATATGCAGTGGCGGAAGGACTATACGATGCTGATGCGGTATTTATTGCCGGGTGTCATAAATGTCCACGAGGTGCGATTATAAGGACGGAAATAAGACGGATACTACAGAAGCGAACAGAATTACCGCTTGTTATGTATCCCTTCTCAGAAAGGACACAAGCAGGCGAATTGCTTACGAGATTGGAAGCGCTGATTACAATAGTGAAACGGAGATGGATACTGGAGCGGACAGTGCAGGAGGGGCTTACTGCGGGTATTGATTCCGGCTCTACAACGACAAAAGCGGTGATAATGCAAGATGACGAGATATTAGGGGCGACGTGGTCGCCGTCACGAGAGGTAGTAAAGACAGCGGAAAAGGTTTTTGCCGAGGCGTTGAAGATCGCGGGCGTTAAGAGAGAGGATATAGAGGCACTGGGAACAACGGGTTACGGCAGACACACATTAGGCGACCATTTCAAAGCGGATTTGGTGCAGGAAGAGCTAACAGTAAACTCGAAGGCGGCAATGTATCTCGCGGGCATTGAGAAGGGCGAAGCAATGATCATTGACATCGGGGGGATGGACAACAAGATAATAACGGCAAACAATGGCATACCCGATAATTTCACGATGGGCGGGATATGTGCAGGAGCTTCTGGCAGGTTCCTGGAGATGATAGCACGTCGGTTGGGAGTAGATGTAGTAGAGATGGGTAAGTTAGCACTTAAAGGCGATCATAATAATGTGAAGACAGACAGCTATTGTATTGTTTTTGGTATTCAGGACCTCGTATCTGCGTTATCAAGTGGCGCGAGGCGAGAAGATGTCGCGGCGGCTGCTTGTCATTCGGTAGTCGAACAGGTGAAGGAGCAGTTGTTACAGGAGATAGATCTCAGACAGCCGGCAATAGAAGTAGGTGGGACCGCCCTGGTCGAGGGCGTGCCAGTAGAGATGAACAATGTACTAGGATTTGATGTGATCGTGCCGAAATATCCACAGTATATAGGTGCAGTTGGTGGAGCACTGCTCTCTTCGTCCTTCAGGTAATGGACGTTAAAATAGTCCGCAGCCGAAAAAGGAAGAAGACGATAAGTGCGAAAGAAGAGGACGGTGTAATACAGTTACATCTACCGATGGGGCTCTCGCGCGAGGAAGAATGCAAATACGTTCAGTGGGCGAAGAAGCGATTCGAGGCACAGCGGCGTAAAAAGGAACTATGGGCGAATAGTGCTGATTCCGTACTGGAACTACGTGCTCGTGAACTGAACAAGCGTTATTTTGGCAGTGATCTCTCATGGGTACAGATAGGCTATACGACCGAGCAGAATGCACGCATGTTCGGGATTTGTAACACAACGAAAAAAACGATTCTGATATCAGATCGCCTGCGGAAAATGCCGAAATTCGTTCATGATTATGTCGTGGTGCATGAACTTGCACATCTGAAGGTGCCAAGACACGGGCCGGAATTCTGGAAACTTGTGAATAGATTTCCCAAAACTGAGCGAGCACGTGGCTATTTGATGGCGATTGGGATGGGAGATTAATGGAGGGGGCTCGTAAAGTACAATATAATCATAAGCAACCCCTTTTAAGGTTTGTGTCTTTTCTCTTCTATAGCTTCCGCTTCTATCGGGTACTTCTTTATCCTTATCGGCTCAATAAACCGGCTTATAACAATTCCTACTATAGCTCTATTACTGCCCCCGCGCCACACCACTCTACCTTCTCGGGGTACATCGCCATTATCTGCTCCTTATGTGCAGTGCAATGACAGGGTATTATCTTTTTCATCCCACGCAACAGCTTCAGCTTATCAAACCCATGAAAACCGCCTATTACACCGTATACCTCACCGAAATACGTTGCTGCATCTACAATGTTGCTCAAACCTAGATGCGCACAGCCTGTTAGAACAACTACACCCCCTTCTGTCTCCAGAACCAGGGACTGCTCTTTTGTCTGCAGCCCAAGTTCGCCAGTTGTATGAACTCCCGGAGTAATATCTCCTGGTCCTGATACCTCAATGACCTTCGCCACCTGCTTCGCAATCCTCTTCTTTAATTCGCTTGAGAATGATCTGGGTAGATACACCTCGACTTCTGGGTGCAATACTGCATCAAGACCACCAACGTGATCCCAGTGCTCGTGCGATAGTGCAATAACATCTATGCTTTCTCTTCTCAGCTCCAACTGCTTCATGTTGTATGATAAAATATCGCCAGATGCACCTGTATCAAATAGTATCTTACTATTATCTGCTTCTATCAGGCAAGAGAACCCCCAGTCGCTCTTTAAACTACCCTTCGCTTCGTTGTCATATATTATTCGCAGTTTCACTTTTTTCACCCTTTATAACTGATTATTTTTTATTATTTGTTAGTATTAAAAGAAAGAAATGGAACTGAATGTGAAGGCGAATGTATATAGAGCATTACAGATGAATAAGCTAGCTATAGCAAAATTCGTTATCCCCTTTTGCCTCGCTGGCGCAGCGGGGGTATTCTTCTGGCTATTTACCAAGCCGGAGGTGTATGCAACATATGCGGCAGTGCTTACCACTTATTTCTTTATGCCGCTCTTCGGCACGGAAGCGGCTATTTTTGCCGGTTTGCACCCTAATTTCGGCATCTCCCTATTCCCCGAAGCCCTTATAGCCTTTATGGTTTTTGTTGACGCGACCATTTCTTTATTCCTGGTCTGGAACTTAGACTATGCAAAGAAGATACCATATCTAGGAAAGCTTGTAGAATGGACAGAGGCAAAAGGAGAAAAAGCATTAAGGAAATATAAATGGGCGGAGAGATTAGGGTTTATAGGGCTTACTGCTTTTGTCATGATACCATTCCAGTATACGGGCGCTGCTGTGGGATCAATAGCAGGTAGGATATTAGGAATGTCGTCCTTGATGACCTGGCTTGCAGTGGTTCTTGGCTCTTTTCTTCGATCTACACTTATAACACTCGTTTATATGGGTGCGCTGTCTTTTTTTTAGTAACACAGAAAATTATATATTGTGTGCGCACGATGACAGAAGCAAGACAGACGAAAAAGCAATTTATCAAAGAATGCCGGCTCTACATACTACTAGTCTTACTGGTTAGTGCCCTAGGCCTGAAACAAATATCAATTCAGCATAAAATTGCATTGCGATTTGGGTATTATGATTACACAGCACTTATTAGCGCTATTAATCCTGATCTCACGCAGATATTTCAAAAAGGGATTTACTCGTCACTTACATATTTAATGACATTTACTTATATCCTAATATATCCCTGTGCTTTGATTTTCACAATCTTGTTATTGAGCCATTATAGGGAGACGGTTTTATTCAAACGAGCGGCATTGATGTTCTCGCTCAATTATTTAATTGCATTTCCTTTTTTCATGTTCTTCAATGTTTCCACGACCGGAGCAACTTTACCGGGTGTGGAACCACTCATATACGAACAATTTCCGCGTATATGCTCGGCCATTACTGCTATTGACCCATTAGACAACTGTTTTCCGAGTTTGCATGTGGCAATGGTATTTAGTGCATTTTTAATTATGTGTGGCACCAATTACAGACGTTATAAGATATTTATATACTTTGCAGTCCCAGCCACGGTCTTTGCCGTATTGTATCTTGGCATACACTGGCTAATAGACATCCTTGCAGGTATCGCGTTAGCTCTTTTCACTTATTATCTGGCCAAATCATTTTGCAAGTCTTCGCAGGCCATCTCTTCTGGCGCTTCTGAGGCATTATGAACTGAAGCACGAGATTACACAGATTTCCACAAACCTTTTCTATCAAACTTTAAGAAAGTTTGATCAAAACGCTTCGCAGAAAGAAAAGCTTTACAAAAAGAATATTTATCTTTTTCTTTTAGCACAGGTTTTCTTTTTGTAAAAAAGAAAAAGTGTTGTGTTAATCCTGTAAAATCTCGTTGTTTTTATATTGGTAAACATATTACCTTTTTATGCCAGAACGCCGGAAACTACTATTGCTGACCGCATCCATTCTAATAAGTATCACGACTATACTTTTCATCCTCTTCTACTCACCCTACAAAATAACCAGAGAGACTTTAGATTATCTTACAGAAATCAACCCTTATTATCTTGCATTAGCAATTGGCATGCATGCCGTGTCCTGGATACTATGGGGCTGTCGGTTAAAGATAATGGGTAATTTTATCGGAACTCATGATGGTAGTGGAGAAGTAAAAAGGTTGAGCCTGCCGAAATCGCTAAAGATAATTTTTTCTAGCCTCTTTGCTGCTTGCATAACACCGTCGCAGTTCGGCGGCGAACCTGTGCGGATATACCTGCTGAATAAAGACGGATTTAGCGTTGGTGATGGAACAGCGGTCGTTTTGGGTGAGCGAGTACTGGACTTTGTCGTAGTCGCGATTGGTACGGCACTGAGTTTTCTGCTATTTCGAGAGGTATTAGCCAACAATACAGCCATATACGTTATTTTTACGGTCATCGGTGTTTTAATCATCGCATGCGTTGTTTTCATGGCTTATGCAGTAGCGAAGCCAGAAAAGGCGACGAAATTCATTAAAGCCTTGCTCGCGAAGATAAAGAGTAGAAGAGTGGAAAAGATAAAGGATAAGATTCTTATAGAGATAGACAATTTTTTTAGTGCTATAAATAGGTTCCGATATGACGGAAAAAGCACTCTTGGACTTGCTTTGTTCTTTACCGCTGCATTTTGGCTGGTTGCGTTTTTGATACCTTCGTTCTTACTACTTGGTCTCGGCGCAGATCCTGTCTGGAGTTATTCAATTGCCGCACAATTTATCCTCACGATAATCGTGGCAGTGCCTATAACACCCGGTGGCAGCGGCATAGCGGAAGTCGGTGTCACTGCCCTATATCGTAGCCTGGTAGACCCAGCTATATTGGGTGTTTTCATGCTTATATGGCGATTGTGCACCTATCATCTGAGCCTGATTGTGGGGGGCATAACGAGCGTAAAAGTTATCAGCGAGAGGTCTTAAAGACATCCATACAACTTAGATACTTGCTCTGCTATCACCTCCCAGTCGTATTTCTCTTCTACAAGCTTCCTTCCTGCTTCACCCATACCCTTCACCTTTTCATCATCGGAAATTATCGTTATAATGGACTCTGCTAAGCTATCAACATCTCTTGGAGGGAATAATAGCCCATTATCCTCTGTTATGTTCTCCCTTACGCCGGGGATGTCAGAAGCTATTACAGGTGTGCTGCATGCCATTGCTTCTAACAGGACAATACCGAAATTCTCGAGCCTTGTAAATGAGGGTAAAACGAAAACAGAAGCCGCTCTATAACACTTAACCAGCTCTTTAAATTTCACGTAGCCTCGGAACTCAACTTTGTCTTCTAAAGCCAGAGTTCTTACTAGCGCGACCAATTTTTTTTGCTCTTCACCTTCTCCCACGATTACCAGTTTCGCTTCCGGGACCTCTTTCAAGACCGCTGGCATTGCTCTTATTAAATCGTCTATACCCTTTGGCAGAACGAGCCGACCGACGAAGAGCACAATTTTTGATCTTCGCACATTTAATGTCCTTATCGCAGCATCAAATTTACTTATATCTATCCCATTCGGGATGACATGGCATTTAGAAAGGAATTTATGAAGAATCGGCGATGTCTCGGCATAGCTCTTACCGGTTACAATGATAGCGTCACAATCTTCTATTACTTTCAAAGCGTAATGCTGTGCATAATACTTTTCTACATATTCGCCCAGCAACGTAGGAATTCTAATATTCCCTGCCCTTTTCGGGATTTTGACATCGAAATGATAAGTAATAACATGTGGTTTTTTGTTCGCTTTACAGATAGCTTTAGAGAAAAATGGCGGTGGACAGTGGGAGTGGAATATATCTGCGTCCATGTACTTTATTTTAGACAATCCGAAGATGAAAGGCACATAATGAGGAAAAATCTCCTTTGCCTTGAACTTAATACAGTCGTTATACTCATTCTTCGGAATGTCGGAAGTTAGAACCTGCAAGTCATTATCTTTCCTCATTAATGCCTTTGTCAGCTCCATAACGTGATTTTCCACACCGCCAATATGCGGCGGGTAGTAACAAGAAGCCTGAATTATCTTCATGGTAACTTATTTGATTTTTTATATGTTTGTTGCATGTAATTTACCTTTGGACGCTTGCCCCTTTTTGCTGATACTACATTTAGTATCCAGACATATAAAGCTCGCAGGATGCCGAACTTCTCCATGCGCCGCATAGAGAACCATACGTGAAGATAGGGATCATAGATTATCCTGCCCTTGCGTTTTAGCTTCAGTGCGATCCCATAATCATCGCCTGCCGGCATATCAGAATAGCCACCCACCTGCAAGAATGCACGTCTTCGGAATGCCGTATTTGACCCGATCGTGAAATAAAATACCCTTAGGATAGCGAATACATGCATGAGCTTATTAAACATCCCGATTAAGAACCGGTATTTAAATTTGTCTTCAATAGGTTTTATCGGTCCATAAGCCACGACAACACCGTCACGTGCGAGCTTTGCACATATACGCGCAAGCCAATCTCCTGGTAGAATTATATCGGCATCTGTTGTCGCGATAAGTTCCGCACTTGCTGCATCCACACCATCGTTTCTCGCACCGCCGACACCTTTGCTCTTCTGTTGCATTACTATATCAGCATAGTCCTGTGCTATTTCTACTGTTCTGTCTGTGCTCCCGCCGTCTACAACTATGAGCTCAAAGTCAGCGCGAGACAAGGTTTGATTTACAAGGCTCTTCAAGCATTGTTCTACATATCGCTCTTCATTATACGTGGGGATGACGACCGAGATTTTCTTGTTCATCATAGTATTTATTCATTTCCTTTGTAAAATCCAGTGCATTTCTTATACATGCATCCATATTAAGATATTTGAATTCTGCAAACCGCCCTACCGGGTAAATCCCTATGTGGTTTAAAAAGCTCATTATCACCTCGATATTCTTCTTATAACTCAAATCATATATGACATATGCAAACTTCGTCCTCTTTGCTTTGCTGTAGCATACTGTATCCTTATCTATAATCCCTTTTTTATCCAATTCTTCTATTGTACGAGTTATTATCTCTTTATCCGACAATTTAGCTATTGAATCATCGTTATTATAAGTTATCTCAGCGAGAACAGCGCTCTTTCCTTCTGGTGCAACGCTTTCACTGTAATTCGATGGGAAAGCGACTCTATGGGCGAGACAATCACCATCGGGTATATACAACCATGAGAAATCGTTTAGATTCTCCACGTTGAGCCCGAGCATTACAGAGATAAGGGAATTGTATTTCAATTCGTGCAGGGCATTGTAAATCGCCGGTGGAACATCTGCAATTGCGTGCATAAGATCAAAAATCGGTTGCGTTGCTATAATCTGTTCATATCGCCTTTGTTCTATACCATTTGATACGATCCAGTGGTTATTCCCACGAATGATCGATTTCACATCAAAATTATTCACTATTTTAGCTCTGGATTCCCGCTCTAAACAGGTGATTAGAGCGTTTATACCTCCTTCTTTTGGATAATAGAATTCCAATTGGTGCTTGTAGCCCTCTGTCGCGATTCCAAGAGATGATTTAATTATATCCTCTACCGGCGGTCTCGGCACCCTACCATCAACCCAAAAAGTATCCATCTTGGATGTGTCATAATTCCAGATCTTCTCATTGTATGGCACCAAATATTTCTCGGCCATACCTTTTCCAAAAGTGTAGTAGAGCCACTCGTTAAAATTCCTGGGTTTATCATTAATGCTGGTTAAGGTTTCGATGAAGCCCATGAGGCACTCGAAATTGTCCGTTAAGCGTAAGTCGGATAGCCCATTTTCAAATGGATACTTTACATAAATGCCGTTATACATTATTTTCGTGTTCCGCCGCCGTTTCACGATGTTAGCACCTAGCTTTTCGAGCATGAAGTCCAATACCTCTTTGTCTTTCGAGAATATAATATGCGAGCCACAGCAGTCGAAGGTGAAGCCTTCTTCTGCTATTGACCGACATAACCCGCCACACTCGCTATCCTTTTCTAATATTTCGCAATCGGTTATTAGACTTCCGAGTGTTAATCCTGTTAGTCCTGCACCTATGATCCCTATGGTCATCGAGTAAACAATAAATGACCTGTTGTTTTTATAAGGTTTCAAATCGGAAATGATATAACAAATATAAAAGGCGGTAAAATGAAAAGGCTGTTAGAGCATGTAATATGAAGGAAATGGATGAAAATGATGAGCGGAAAAAACAGCATAGAAGGTTAGCTTTAGCCAAGCTTCTTATTCCCATTTGCCTCTTTTGCGCGCTATGGCTAATCATCGGCCTTTGTGGTCCTGCAACATTCGCAAAATTTGTGACTGTTTTTAGCGTCTATACCTTTAGCCCCGTTGCTAATGCGTTGGTTGTTATTCCAACGGGGTTAGGTCTTGGAATTCATCCGGTAGCACTCATAGCCTTTCTTGTTTCCGATGATGCTCTCGTCTCTTTATTCCTGGTCTGGAACTTTGATTATGCACTGAGAATACCAGGTATAGGGAAAGTGGTAGAAAAAGCGGTAAAAGGCGGTGAAAAGGCGTTAAAGAAGCATAAATGGTTGGAGCGGTTAGGATTTGCAGGGCTTTTTGCCTTTGTTATGTTCCCGCTCATTCCTTCTGGTGCCGTGTGGGCATCAATAATAGGTAGGTTGATGGGAATGAAGCCTTTATT
>JAYEJE010000336.1:0-3734 GCA_034660415.1 Methanobacteriota archaeon
CAACGACCTCTGTATGTTGGATCCTGGCAGAACCACAGATAAGTGGACGATGAAATAGGGCATGGACAAAACAGCCAATCAGGCGACTCAGATGAAGATTTAGGCGGTTTCCCCTTAACTATTTTTATACGTTCTGTGACATTGAATTCACCGATATAATCCTCCGATATGCTAACATTTTCTGTTCTCACACCTATATGCATAGAACCATTGAACGAAGAGGTAATATTCATTAATGACTTCGCCGCAATTGTGTCATCCTTCATAAGGGCTGCATCACTTATCTTCTTATGTATCGCAGTGCCTTCCTTCTTGTCCTTGGCACATATGTCCTGCATCCACAGGGAAGAGAAGTTCACAGCGAAGCTATCAGAGAAGCTAAAGTAAGAGGGTTTGTATTCCCCATACGTGCTTTTCTCAATGAGTTTCTTTGAGTTAAAATCCTCGTCCGAATGATAGATCCCACTACCATGCTCTGTAACTTCTATTTCACCATCTTGGAATATCGCCTCATCAACCATCACGAATCCTTCGCCCGACACTACTTCTGGCTTTCTTTTAAATTCGGGGTCGTATACCTTTAGCGTCTTGCCATGCTTTACTACATTGAACGTGTAAGTATCGACACCATCAACTATTAGTTCTGCGCTTTCATATGTCTTTGTATCCAAAATTATTTCCGCTGAGTGTTCAGGCGTAGCGATCGTGATTTTGTCTTTTTTAGAGGATTTGGTAATTTTTATATCATCATCCGTAACCCAAGACATATTGAATTTAGGTTTGCTAAGATAATCTATGAGGTCATCGTCATCGAGACCGGGAACATCGCCCCAGTCAAATATAAAAATACCACTTGCACCCCAAGAGATGTAGAAGTCGCCGATGTAATCTTCAGATGCCTTTGAATACCTCGATTTTGAACCCACATGTGTGGCACCATAGAAGAATGTATGAAATATTAGTGATGGTGAACTCCTGGCGGTGGTATCATCATCTATATAGGTAGCATCACGTATCTTCTTGTGTAATGCAGAGGTTCCTGTTCCGCTCCTGGCACAGACATCCTGCATCCACTTAGAAGAGAAGTTCACGACGAAGCCATCAGAGAAGTTAAAGGAAGTGGGCTTGTATTCCGCAATAGTTATCTTTTTAATGCTATTTGAGCTAGAATCTTCTTCAGACAAATAATATCCGCTGCCATGTTCCATGAGTAGCAATCGTCCTGAGGATAACTCCTTATCAACGATTACATATCCCACGCCGTCCACGATTTCTTTACCGCTTTGGTCCCAGTCTTTTATCACGAACTTGCCAATGTAATGTTCTGAAGTAGCGGCATCAGTTGTTTTTTTATCTACGTGCAAGTATCCAAGGAAAGAAGAATCAAAATCCATAGAATAGCATTTATTATCCGACTTGATTATGGTATTATCATTCATGTAGGTAGCTTCCGTTATCGTCTTGTGTATAGCGCTCTTTTTCACATAATTCTTGATACAGATGTCCTGCGACCACTTAGAAGGGACTTCCATGACGAAGCCGTCGGAGCACTTAAAGGTAGTAGGACTGTATTCGGCATTTGTGGTCTTATCAAACTTGATACCCATTTTCTCAGGAGATACGCTTAATTCCTCTTCCGACTCGTAGGTGCCGCTGCCATGCTCTGTAATTTCTAAGCTTGACCCGGACACACTCACGGTGGTTATAGCACTGGCAGTTGCACTTACATTTGTCTCTTTGTAAGAGCCAGAGATCGTAACTATATTTTCCAGATCGAATGGCTCTACCTTTGTGGATAACTCTTTGCTAATCATTACAATACCTTCTCCTGATACAGAGCCACTCTCGGTGTAGCTGAAGTCCGTCATACTAGCCGGAACTTTCATCTTTATTGTTATTTTTCCCGATTCTTTTGCCGGAAGAGTACCTATCGTCCATTTGTTATTTGTCCCGGGGTCAGGAGCGGGAACAGCGGAAATGAACGTTAGATCCTTTGGATAGTTCTCGGTTATTACTACATTGGTCAGGTCCACCTCGTTAGGGTTAGAGTACGTTATCGTGTATTTCACGGTTTTACCAAGCGAGGTGGTGGACTTGCATGATTTCTCTATCGCTAGTCGTATCACGCGGACCTGTGCTGTAGCGCTTGCCGAGACATTAGTTCCATTCTCTGTCGTACCGGTAACATCAACAGTGTTGGTTAACACCCCCGTTGCATTTTCTGCTATCCGTGCAACAAGCGTAATCGTTTCAGAATGGTTAACAGCGAGAGATTCATTAAAATACCATGTTATATCCATTCCATCCTGTGTCGTGTTCGGATCAGGATCGGAGCGAGAAAAAGTCATCCCTTCTGGTAGCATATCATTTACGACTACCTGAGTCAAATTAGAGTCCCCGATATTGCTGACATTAATGCTGAAATTGACAAGAGTAGAAGGTACTGCCACTGTGACGTCACCCAGTTTTGTTACTGATATACTTTTTACATTCCATACCCAACTATGGCTATCACTGCCATTTACATTTGATGCTGTTGCAGTGACATTATGTTCTCCTTCTACTGCCTGCAACGTGAAACTTGCTTCCCGTACACTATTGTTTGTCGGATTAAGGGAATCATCTAGATACCACTCTATGTCTACCGTTTGATTCACCGTAACGTTAAACGTCCTCCATGCGTCGACTGTATCGTTAACTGGAGAAAGGGGAGCAAAGTAAGTGATTTCTGGCGGTGCATAACCCGCTGAAACTGTTGTAGCATTTGTAGTAAAATTTGTAACCCCCTCCGCGCAGGAAACATTAACGATATTATGCAGAGCGGTCCTATTCAGAACCGATGCATTAACGATTACGGAAACATTTATCCATCTCGTCTCGCTGACATTGAGCGTTGGGAATTGCCACGTGTCATCACCAGAAGAAGGTTTAGGCACAGCCGCAACAAAGGTCACGTTCTTGTCATATGTCTCCATCACCGTAACGTTAGTAGCATTCGCGTATCCTGTGTTATTCACGCGAATGGAATAGTTTAATGTCCCGTTAGGCGAAACAGGATCTGGATTGTCTGTTTTTTCAATTGATAAAACCGGTGCATAACCCACAGGAACCAGAGGGTGATAATCTCCATCATTTGTTATATCGCCAGAGGAATTATACGGAAGCAGAGTATCCCCTAAGCCATCTCCGTTTAGATCTCTTCCTGCATAATCACTCCAATAGTTTCCTCCTAAATACAGTCCTCCTATTATATTCGTTCCCAGCGTCTTTGTGGTGTTCCAGACATTGTTCCCATCGTCATAAGCGTTGTTAGTGTTGTTGAAGTAGTTGTTGTAGATGATGTTGTAGTTTGAAGAAGAGATGTAAATGCCATACTCGGTATTTGAGATTGCTGTGTTATTTGTGATTTCATTATTGTCTGCAGATCGATACAATCTTATGCCATACACGGTATTTTGGTTGCATGTATTTTTTGTCAGATTGTTATAATCCCCATACTTTACGTATATACCGTAATCATTTGATTTACAGGTGTTATTCACTATTGTATTGTAATCGCTGTCTGCACCTTCAATTATAATTCCGCTTTTAGCATTGAGATCTGCTGTGTTATTCGCTACTGTATTATGTGAAGAGGGATTGCCAGAGGTGCCGTATAGACGAATTCCATTCTTATCGTTATCTGATGCATTGTTGCCAATGATGCTGTTGTGGTTGCTGTTGGATTCTAATTT
>JAYEJE010000337.1:0-3717 GCA_034660415.1 Methanobacteriota archaeon
AAGCGAAACAGCCGAACTCGGCGATACGGAAATGTGTTCGTGTACAGTTAATAAAAAATGGTAAGCAGGTGACTTCTTTTTGCCCCGGTGATGGTGCAATAAAGTTTATAGATGAGCATGATGAGGTATTGATAGAGGGGATAGGCGGTAGTAAAGGCAGATCATATGGCGACCTCTCAGGTGTAAGGTATAAAGTGATAGCGGTAAATGATATTTCATTACGCGAATTGGTAAAAGGCAGAAAGGAGAAGATTCTGAGGTGATTGTAATGCAAACAGAGCTGCATTTTGACAAGATATTTGACGAATGGCCTATTTCAGACGTGGCGGTAGTGGACATAGGCATAGAGAAGCATATCAATCTCCAGCCCGTGTCTGCACTGCATACTGGTGGTAGACATGCGAAACAGTCTTACGAGTCGAAGGTCTGCGTGGTAGAACTACTTATTAACAAATTAATGCGAAGGGAAAAGAACACGGGGCAGAAACAAAAAACGTACAAAATTGTTAAAAATGCCTTTGAGTTGGTATACCTGGATACGAAAAAGAATCCTTTTCAGGTGTTCGTGGATGCGATCCAGAATGCGGGCCCGATGGAGGAAACAATCAGACTGAGATTTGGAGGGATATTAGTGCCAAAAGCGGTAGACGTGTCATCGCAAAGGCGAGTAGAGCATGCGCTGCGGTTCATCGTGCAAGGCGCGCAGAAATGTGCATTCAAGAGTAAGAGGAGTATGGCGCGGTGTCTTGCAGATGAGCTAATAGCTGCTTCGCGTAATGCTAAGTGCCACTCGATAGGTAAGAAGGAGGAGAAAGAGCGGGTAGCAAGAGCGGCGAGGTAAAAGACGTAGCTTTTATAATTGCAAGATTACTTTACTATGAAGTAATTTTTGGTTGAATAGGTCATATCCTTTTTATATAAGAAAGGAATATAGATATTCAAGTGATGTGGCAATGAAGCGACTTTTCTATTATAGAAAGCGATTTTTTGTGGCATCACGAAATAAGAAATAAAAAGAACGGAGGATTTGTAAGTTATGAGTGGAGAAAGAAGGGATATAAATGCCCCCTTAAACGTTGGAGATACCTACGACGTAACGGTAGAGGATGTAGGGAGAGAAGGGGACGGAATAGCGCGTGTAGAAGGTTTTGTGGTCTTTGTGCCAAACACGAAGAAAGGCGATAATGTAAAAATAAGGATATCGAAAGTATCGAGGAGAGTTGGATTTGGAGAAGTAATTACGGAGTGAAAGTTCCTTATGCTTCTAGGATATACTAGATCTCAAAGCTATGGATTTCCATAGTTTTCTCTCTTTTATTTTTTATTTATAATTATATAAACCGCATTTGCTTCTCATCAACAGCACCCAGATTTGAGATTCGAACGCCGATCAATCTTTTTTTCTTCGATTTTACATTGTTCAATTCAGTCATTAGTTCATTTGCTGTTCTCTTGAGTGTGCTCAAATCACAATGGTAGATCTTGAGCGTCTTAGCACGCGTAGCTATAGCGAAATCTTCAAACTTAACCTTTATCGAGACCGTTTTGAAAACAAATCCGGCGTCCGTCATCGCATTATAGACCTCTTCCGCCAACGCATCCACACACTTAGTTAATACAGAAGTGTCTCTCGTGTCATTAACGAACGTTCGCTCTCGACTCAACGACTTTCTCACCCATTTTTCTTCCACTTCGCTTTTGTCTATCCCATTTGCAACCAGATGTAGTCTTTTGCCTGACTGGCCAATAGCAGCCACGAGTTTTTGCACGTCACCGCTTGCGAGCTGACCTATTTGGTCGATACCTATCATGCGTAAGATTTTATCGGTCTTTGGACCCACGCCCGGGATATTTTTCACATCTAAGGGTGCTAAGAAATCTTTTGCTTCTTCTACCACCGTTAGACCATCAGGCTTCACGAAATCCGATGCTATCTTCGCTATTGTTTTATTTGGGGCGATGCCGATAGAACACGTCAAGCCTTCTTCCACCTGTATCGCTTTCTTTATCCGCTTCGCATGTTCTCGCGCATCGTTCCAATTCTCTACTTTTGTACTGACATCAAGAAACGCCTCGTCAATGCTTACTTGTTCCATTTTATCGGCGTATTTCCTTAGTATATTCATTATTTCGCCGGACACATGTTTGTACAGCGGCATATTTACTGGTAGAAACTTGGCATCAGGGCAAAGCGTATAGGCCTTTGAAAGTGCCATTGCAGAGTGGACGCCATATTTCCGTGCCTCATAAGAGCATGTGCTCACAACGCCTCTTATCTTACTGTCTTCTTTTTCCCATTCAGGCGTAATTTTCCCGCCTACTATCACGGGTAACCCTTTCAGTTTCGGCTTCTCTCGCTCTTCAACAGACGAAAAGAAACTGTCCATGTCTACATGAAGTATTACTCTCACCCGGTTTATCACCTCGGTTATTACCTTATCTAAAACGCGTTACACCAATTTGTTCGCAGTACTTAGTAATAGGGCAGATGCTACACTTTGGACTTATCGGCGTGCATATCGTTTGACCATGCAAGACAAGAAGCTCATTAAGTACCTTCCAGTGCTGCTTTGCGAGTGCTTTTTGTAATGCCAATTCCGTCTGATATGGATCTTTAGTCGCTACGAGTCCCAGACGGTTGGATATACGGTGTACGTGAGTATCAACTGCTATTCCAGGCTTATTATACGCCATTGTGATAACGATATTCGCAGTTTTTCTGCCAACACCCTTAAGTTTCAAGAGCTCTTCTAGCTCAGCGGGAACCTTTGAATCATAGTTTGCCACAAGAGTATGACTAATAGCAAGGATTTGCTCTGCCTTTCGTCGGTAAAACCCAACGGGGTAAATCGCTCGTTCGATATCTTCTTTTTTGTGCTGTAACATCTCAGCAGGTGTTTTTGCCAATGCAAACAGCCGCTTTGACGCCCCGGCAGTCACTTCATCCTTGGTTCTTAGACTCAAAAGGCATGAAATAAGGGTCAAATACGGGTCTCTTGTGTTTGAAATAGCTCTCAACGCCGATATTTGGTCTTGATACCGTCCCTTGAGTATCTGCATGACCTTTTCAATATCCATCTGCAAGTTCTCTCACCTTCCGGATATTCCCCTTATCATCTCTTCGATCGTCAACAGGAGTTTCGAGTATCATCGGCAGATCCTTAATCCGCTCCTCGTTAATAATAACACGAAAACCAGCTTCTCCTATATATCCAAGCCCAATATGCTCATGTCGGTCCAATCGCGAGTTTAGACCTGCCTTGGCATCATTCAAATGAATGAGTTTCAGATGTTCAAGGCCTATGACCTCCTCAAAATGCAGCAATGTTGTGTTCAAGCTTTTTTCAGTACGTAACTCGTAGCCGGCAACGAAGGCGTGGCAGGTGTCAAAGCAGATTCCTAGCCGTTCCTTATGCTCTATATGAGCCATGATATGTCGTATATCCTCAAAGGTTCCGCCCATACTGTTCTTTGTCCCTGCGGTATTCTCCAGAAGTAACATCACTGCATTATCTACTTCGCGGAATGCCTCGTTAACAGCATCTCCGATCCTCCGGAAACCCTCGGCTTTTCCATATCCGCGATGACTACCCAGGTGAGTGACGAGGTAAGGGATATGTAAAGCGTCACACCGTCTCAATTCCGCGATGAGCGCCGCAACCGATTTGTTATAAACTACATCGACCGGTGCAGCGAGATTTGGTAGGTATGGCATAT
>JAYEJE010000338.1:0-3700 GCA_034660415.1 Methanobacteriota archaeon
GCTTCCCTCGTGAGGGAGTATCTGGAGATTATCAGAACATACTATCCGGAATGCATGCATTTAAATAGCGAGGAGGTAAATAGTAATGGTAAAGGTAACTAGGTGTCATATGATACTATTATTATTTGTGAGTTCCCTTAGGCAACTATTATGGGGAAGCAATTCTTAGAAATCGCGGAGAAAGAGAAGGTAGAAGAAATTGTTGCAGAACTCAGTGCGAAACTTGCAAAGCAGACGGAGAAGGAAAAAGAGGGTATCGACGAAGCTCTCGGTAGAATTGCATCCACAGACATCTTTTCAGTTCTCAATATCCCGCCTTTTGACCGAGCAACTATGGACGGCTACGCAGTGGTTGCCGCTGATACATTCTATGCAGACGAAAACAATCCCGCTTCGTTGATTATAGGCGGATATGTCCCTGCGGGCGAGTTGCCTTCCCAAGATGTAGAAAATGGCTATTGCCTGGGCATATCTACCGGCGCGCCTATTCCAAAAGGTGCAAATGCGGTTGTCAAAATTGAAAACACATTTCTTGATGATGCCGAAATAAAAAAGGTGAAGATATACAAACCAGTCGCTCCTAACGAGAACATCATGCTCGCAGGCACGGATATAAAGCGAGGCGAGCGGATAGTAAAGAAGGGGACCACGCTAACGCCACGTGAGACCGGTGTTCTGGCTGCATGTGGGCTAAACGAAGTCTCCGTACTCAAAAGACCGAAAGTGGCAATCATATCCACGGGCAATGAGATACTCGTGCCTGGCGAAGACCTCAAACCGGGAAAGATATATGATGTTAATGCACATGCACTCAGCGATTCGGTTAGAGACTGCGGCTGTGTTCCTTTAGCTCTTGGAATTGCCCGCGATAGCGTCAACGAGATTTCGGGAAGCGTAAAAGAGGCATTAAAAAGAGATGTTGATGTTATAATCGCTTCGGGCAGTACCTCGGCAGGCGTTGGTGACCTACTGCCCAAAGTGATAGAAGAGCTTGGCGAGATTATCGTGCATGGTGTTGATATAAAACCCGGAAAACCGCTCATCCTCGGCTTGATCAGAGGGAAACCGGTGTTTGGATTGCCTGGAAATCCTACTTCTGCGTTAATTACCTTTAACCTTTTCGCCGCCCCTCTACTACGCATAATATCCGGTATCCGCTCGCTCGAAGAAGGCGAAAGGCGAAGTGCAAAAGCTGCAATCCGGATCTTCTCCGAGCGAGGACGGAATGAGTACGTACTTGTAAATCTCATTCCGGTAAACGGTGAATTACTTGCCTATCCTATCCTCTCCGGCTCAGGTGCTATTACAACCCTATCAAAAGCGGATGGCTATATATACATGGCGAAAGGGAAGGAGATAATAGAAGAAGGGGAGATGGTGGAAGTCAAATTATTGACGAACCTGTATCAGCTCAAAAATCGGTGATCTTTGAGCTGACAATGCAAAATGGAAAGTGCAAAAGTCAAAGTTCAATAAAAAGCGATACACACAGGTAATTATTTATATTCGAATTTCCATATCTAATATCTAAAGGTATACCCGCCTTAACTCAGTTTGGAAGAGTGCGCGGCTGTAGTGTGGCGTTAGATCACCTCCCAAAAGATCTTATAACCGCGCGCGGACACCGTGCTGTCCCCGGTTCAAATCCGGGAGGCGGGATTTTTTTAGTAAAAATGACAGAAATGAAGGAACTATTGAAGAAATTAGCTGAAGCACATGGCGTTTCCGGTCGCGAAGGCGAGATAAGGGCAATCGTGGAAGCAGAACTAAAGCAATATGTGGATGAGATAAAGACCGACAGGTTGGGTAATTTGATAGCAACGAAACGGGGTAAAAAACCGTCTGTTATGCTTGCTGCGCATCTCGATGAGATCGGGCTTATGGTGAAGCATATAGAAGACGAGGGATTTATGAGATTCTCAACCATTGGTGGCTGGTTTGATCAGACACTGCTCAATCAAAGGGTGATTTTGCAGGTCGATAGTGGTGTTGTATATGGCGTTGTCGGTTCAAAACCACCACATAAAATGAAGCAGGAAGAGCGGGACAAGATGATCAAATGCGAAGATATGTTCATTGATGTAGGAGCTCGTAGCAAAGAGGAAGTAGCGCAAATGGGCATCGCTATTGGAACACCTGTCACCATAGATCGGCATTTTGTAGAGCTCAAAAACGGTATTGTTACCTGTAAAGCATTTGATAATCGAGCAGGTGTCACGATAATGATAGAAGCACTAAAAAGGGTGAATACGGAATTTGAGGTATATGCAGTGGGAACGGTACAGGAGGAAGTAGGGCTGAAAGGAGCACGAACTGCCGCTTTTGGGCTCGACCCCGATGTGGCCATTGCAATAGATACCGATATAGCAGGTGGGCACCCGGGAATAGAAAAGAAAGACACGACAGTAGAGATAGATAAAGGTCCGGTAATCACCGTTTCTGATGCCTCGGGCCGTGGTATAATAACGCCACCTTCTGTCTTGAAATGGCTTAAAGAGACTGCGTCCCACCACAATATAGAATATCAACTCAGTGTATCGGAAGGCGGTATGACAGATGCAGCTATAATTCATCTCACAAGAAGTGGTATACCCACGGGTATTATAGGTGTGCCCACAAGATACATACATTCGCCTGTGGAGCTGATAGGCATGACGGACATCGACAAATGCGCTGAGCTCATTGCACGGGCTGTCGAGCATGTGGGCGATTACTTCTGAGTATGCTCAAAAATAACCTATTAGAAGCTTCGAACTACGTTGAGATGTGTGGAATAGAAGGGGAGATAAAGAAGAACAATGAGTTCATAGATGCTGTGGTTATCTCAGGTGGTGAAGAAGTGATTTATTTCTGAGGGCTATCATTAATAAAACAAAAGGAGAATGAACAAATTGGTAATATTTGGATTTGGGATTTTGGGGGAGAGTTTAGGTGATTTCTCATGGTAAGCTTTTTTCTTGAGGCGGTGCCCGCAAATGTGCTTATTGCAAGGGCTATTTGCAGCGATAACGAGGATAACAATGCAAGTTACATCTGCTTCGGGGCATTGATAAGGATAAGAGGTGATAAAAGACTCGTTTTGAAGCGAGCTATCGTTGAACAGGCAGTTGATAGGGCGTTGACTGAGAACGAATGGCAGAGTGTTACCTGGAATCATATTGGTACTATTTCCAAATCCGGACGAACCGAGATTGTATTCGAGGATTCCGAAGAATCAAGAGTACTTGATGAGTTCTGGGATAAACGGTTAGAGAATGTAAAAAAGAATAAAAGTTAAAAAGTGCTTATTGTATATTCAAGTAAAATGACAAAAATAGAACTCGTTTGCTGGAAGGATAAAATCGGTGGCGAAATAGAGCGACAGGCAATAGATGCGTTCAGCTATGGCTTTACCGTTGGTTCGCATGGCGAATGGGAGATGGCAATAGCGAAGGAGGATAAAGAAGTTTCGAAGAACGAACTCATGAACATAAAGATAGAAGATATAGAGTTGCCGCCAAAAGCGATAGTCTTGCCTTGTATCATAATGCGACATGCACTTGGCATTGTTTCTTCGCTCGCGGCTGTGGGACAGGCAAAGGGTGTAGAGGAAAAGAGAGTGCTTAATGAAGCTATTTTTCAGCCCATGTTTGATGGTAAGGTGAGTAAAGGCGAATTACTCTGTGTTGTGAATATATTATATGCTGCGGTAGAACGAAGG
>JAYEJE010000339.1:0-3687 GCA_034660415.1 Methanobacteriota archaeon
CCCCATTTTCTCGTCCATGTAGTCGGCCACTACTTGCACACCACTACCACAACTCATCACTAAAACCGCATCGCGATTCTCAAGCTCTTTTCGGTTCTTTTCCAGAAATACCCCACACTTCTCAATATCACAAGCTAGTATACTGAACGGCAGGGGGATTTTGAAGACATCCTTCCCTTCTTTCGTAAGATTCTCGGCCAGCTCATTTACCGCTTTTGTGTCACCCGTACGATAGAACGTAGCACAGCCACCACAACCCATTACTACTACCTTCTGTTTACCTTCGAGATAACCCAAAATCTCTTCCATAGGCTTCTGCTCTTGCGCAATCATTTTTATACCTCCATTAATTATCTGGAGAACAGGAAGCTATATAAAAGTTTCTATTTTTACGTCCTAGCCTATAAATTTGGATTCATGAACAAAAACATGTACAGCCCTATCAGCACCAGTATGACTCCCGAAATCCGTTTAATGATCACACTGTACTTATTAAGCGGTTTTAATGTGAAACGAGAAGTATACGCAATAGCAAGTAGCGGTATCCCCAATCCAAGCGAATAGATAGCTAAAAGAATGGCTCCATAGACTATGTTGCCCTCCACAGCCACAATCGCAAGTATCGCTCCTAGTATTGGACCAACACAGGGGATCCAGATAATGCCCAGTGAAAAACCGAACATAAGACCTCCCGCGGTACTTCCCGCGTTTGTCATAGAGAATTTCGGGCTTAGCCCTGTACTTGGTATAATCCTGCGGATATTTTGCGCTATTACATCAAAGATCATACAGAGCCCCAAAAGTATGATTACTACCCCCCCTATTGTATAAAGCATAGTTTGATATTGTTGAAATACCGATCCAAAGGCAGAAGCAAGCACCCCCATCAGAGTAAATGAAGCGGATAGTCCGATAACGATTGTAATGGGTATATATTTGCCCGATTTGGTCGAATATGCTGCGATTAGTGGGATCACTGGAAGTATACAAGGCGACAAAACGCTTAATATACCAAATGCAAAAGCGATAAGTGGTGACGGTGCACCCATCATTTCACATGTCTCCTCCGGGTCCAAAGCCCGCAGATAAAGAGCGATACCAGTGCGGTCAGCACACCAAATCCGGGCGTCTGCTTTTGTGTTGTTTTTTGTGTTGTTTGCGACGAATCAGCTAATTCAAGTGCCTTCTGCATCTCTTGCACCAGCGTATCGGCATCGCGGTAGCCAACTGTACGATATACCTCTTCTCCCTGTGAGTTCGTGAATACAATTGCTGGGATGTAGCGAATACCATATTGTCTATCAAGCACGTTTGGCTCGTCAGTAGGGACATCAACAGGAACGAAATTTTTCGACATGTTAATCACTCGTGTATCGACAAGTTCATCCGCCAGCATCGCGCACGCAGGGCATCTATCGCTAGAGAAGAGTATCATTGTTGGTTTGTTTTGGGACATTGCAATTTGCATACCGTCTTGATCATGCCATTCTATTTCCGATTGTGCATTTACGCCCGCAGCAGCTAACATTACTATGATCAGTGCGGCGAAAACAAGTACGGTTATATCTCTTCTCATTATTTCTATTACCCTCTTTAGTAACTGCATCTTTTTGTTTATCGGTGTAGTATATATAAGATAAGTTTAACAAGGTTAATGGTATAGAAAGTGATAAAGACCATGACACTACCCCTGCCGGATGTGCAAGCGAGCAGTCCAGACATAAAGATAAACTTGACGCGGGTGGGCGTAAATAACGTAAAGAAATTGGTAGAGGTAGCGAGGCCAAACGGTAAAAGACCGGTAATCCTCATATCCGAGTTCTACATCTATGTGGACCTTCCAAGCGATATAAAAGGTGCAAACCTGTCAAGAAATTTCGAGGCAATGTACGAAGTGCTGGAAGAAGCGCTTAACATGCCGATATACGAGGTGGAAGAGTTATGTAGTGAAGTAGCGAGGAGAGTACTCCAGCTCCACGAATACGCTTCTACCGCCGAAGTAGGTATGAAATGTGAATATATGCTAAAAAGAAGAACGCCTGTAATGAAGATTTCCTGTCAGGAGCCTGCAACTATCTTCGCAGAGGCAAAAGCTTTTCGCACCGATAACAGCGACGTGAAAATAAAGAAAACCATAGGCGCCGAGATTGTTGGGATAACCACCTGTCCATGTGCACAGGAACTAATGAGGGATAAAGCCACGGAAGAGTTAACGAAGAGAGGGGTGGCCAAAGAGGATCTGGTCACTTTTTTGGATGCTGTGCCTTTAGCAACACATAACCAGAGAGGTAGAGGTATAATATCCCTGGAAGTGAAAGATGATATAAAACTACCTCTGGGGCGGATAATAAGTATAATAGAGCAATCAATGAGTGCAAAAACATACGAAATCTTGAAACGGCCGGATGAAGCGGAAGTCGTTGCAACTGCGCATAAAAAGCCCATGTTTGTTGAAGATTGCGTTAGGGCGATGGCGAAGCGAGTAGTAGAATCGTTTAATGAGCTCCCTGATGACTCTATCGTCTCCATAAAGCAGATAAACGAGGAGAGTATTCATCAGCATGACGCCGTTGCGGAGCGAATTGCTTCTATCGGCGATCTGCGCAGGGAGCTAAAAGAAAGCGATGCCGGGGTGGCCTAGTTGGTTAGGGCGCTGAACTCATAATTCAGAGGTCGCGGGTCCGAACCCCGCCCCCGGCATTATCTTTATGCTATTTCTCTTTTTCCTTCACGTAAATCGTATCCCCTTCCTTCAGCTTGCTGAGGAAAGACATAGTTGGTGGCGTGAGTGGCGGAAATGAGAGAACCATATTGGCGCCATCGAAGGACTCCCCCGTGGGCCCATACTCTTTGCTGTCATCCAATCGTATACCCATTACCCCGCAATTCGCTCTGGACATGTTTGTAACGCCAAGTATGCCCTTTTTAACTGCCCCTTTTGGCAAATTCTCGGGCACTAGTGTCCCTGCTTCTTCGGAACTGCCCTTAAATAAAATCAGCATGCCAGGAACGCTAAAATGCACATTCAGCTTCCCTATTGGCCTGTTAATCAATCCCGTAACCTTTCTGAAATACCAAAGAGTCCTTGGTGCTTCTTCATGAAATAATTCCGCCTCAAGTACCGCCTCACTTTTGACGCCAACTGTCCTTACTGAACCAATATCCATAATATCCATTGTCAACGCTGGTGACTGGTCTACAACTACCGCGTCATCATCAGTATTCCCCTCTCTCACTTGCTCAATGTTTTCACGCTCAAAAAACGCTTCCACTTCCTTTTGCGTATGCCCCACCATCATCATCCACTTCGGCTCAGTCATGGTGTAAACCGTATCACCCTGCTTTGCATAATCTATCAAGTCCCCGCCCTGGATTATCTCGCCAAACACGTTATGAGATGTGTGCGGTAGTCTGTTCCCTTTATATGCATACACTTTCCCCTTCTCTGCTCCTTCATTTCTTACCGTCAGGTAATATTTCGACCGATACTGAATATTCTCAATGGGTAAACTAAGCCCTTTTAGTGATTTAGAAGCTAAATAACTATTCGTATAATCATCTATGTTGAAGGTACCATCTCGCGTGAGAGATAAGAAGTGTTCGCTTGACATTGGTGCTTCTTGAAGGAGCTTTACTTTTGCATAGGTGAATATCTCCTGCCCTTCTCCTATCTCGGTATTCATGTCC
>JAYEJE010000340.1:0-3668 GCA_034660415.1 Methanobacteriota archaeon
AGGTATCATAAGGTTTTTCACACCTTCTCTTAATTTCCTTGCAGCAAGTCGTGCTCGCTCTGATAAGCTAGGTGGAAGTCTGCCAAGGAGTTCCCATACATCCTTCTTTAATTCGTTGTATATAGGAGCAGTAGATATCTTCAAAAGATATCTTGACATACCCCCTACATTTTCGGAGATGGACATATGATTGTCGTTAAGAATCACTATCAGTTTCTTTTTTAAAAATCCTGTCTGATTTATACCTTCATATGCCATACCTGCAGTCATTGCGCCATCTCCAATAACGCAGATAACCTCAAAATCCTCATTTTTAAGATCTCTTGCACAGGTAATTCCAAGCCCGGCAGATATTGATGTGGATGAATGTCCGGTGCCGAACACATCATATTCACTCTCCTTGCGGTGCGGGAAACCTGAGATTCCTTTATGCTGCCTCAAGGTGTGGAATTTTTCTCTCCTCCCAGTAATTATCTTGTGTGTGTAACTCTGGTGTCCTACATCCCATATTATCCTGTCTTTTGGTGCGTTAAATACTTTATGAATCGCAAGTGTCAGTTCAACAGCTCCAAGATTGGGAGCAAGGTGTCCACCCGTCTTTGAGACTACCTCTATTATGAATCTTCTTATCTCAGACGCAAGGGAATTTAGTTCATGATATGATAGTGACTTTATGTCTAAGGGCGAGTTAATATCGGAAAGCATATTCCCCCCTTGGATTTAATTTCAAATTTTAGCATAATAAAGCACACACTTCTATTCTCTTCATAAACTCACTACCCCGTTTCTTCTGTCTCCACAGCATCTTTTAATAGAAATCCTTCGTCGGTTTTTGTAAGTTCCTTTATTTTCACCTCTGCCCTGTTTAATTTCTGGCGCAGGAATAGAAGAAGTCCCTGTCCTTCCTCAAAGAGTTTAAGGGCATCATCGAGAGAAACATCTCCGTCTTCAAGTTCTTTTACTATCTTCTCAAGACGGTGTAAGGCATCCTCGAATTTTATCTCTTTCATAAATCCTCCATATAAATATCAAACCTGCCTGCCGGCAGGCAGGAATCAAATATTAAAAATCAAAATTAAGGTATAACTCAACAGATTTTTATCCTTTTATCCTTTTTATTTTTGCCCCAAATAGGATATACTCGGAGGTCCTCAAGAGAACCAATAGAGATAAATGGATACAATATAAATATGAATTAGCGAAATTAAGAAATAAAGAAATGCAAAATTCGAATATTCTTCTTTTTATTCTTAAGAAAAAATGAGATGAGATAATGGGCAGTTTTCTTTTTCTCTTCCTCAATCATATCAAAGAGCAGTTTTTTATGCATAATACATAAATCAAAAACGCATCTATAATTTTATATAAAAGTTTCTTAATACTTATTTCATGCCCCCCAATACCATCACATTAAATCCCGCTTTTCTCCATTTATCTTGGTCTAAGATATTCCTGCTATCAACAATAAACTTTTTTCTCATCAACTTCGATATTTCTCCTGGGTCAATATCTTTAAATTTAGAATGATCCGTAATAATCACAATACAATCGCTATCCTTGACCGCCTCATCCAAACTTAAAATCTCATATTCAAAACTCTTAACGAGAGGGTCATGCACTTTTACAGTATATCCTTCGTTCTCAGCCAATTTTATGAATTTTAATGCAGGCGTTTCCCTCGTATCATCTACATCGCTTTTGTATGCCACGCCAAACACCGTGATAGTGCTCTGTGTTCCAATCCCAAGCGCCTTTACCAGCCTCAGAACATGACGAGGCATCGACTCATTGATTTCCCGCGCGAGATTTACGATTCTACTTCTAACTGAATTCTCTACTAAAAACCACGGGTCTATGGCAATGCAGTGACCACCAACGCCGGGTCCCGGTTTGAGTATATTCACACGAGGATGTTTATTTGCTAATTCTATTGCCGCCCATATATTCACGCCCGATTCCTCAGCAATTTGTGCAAATTCATTTGCCAAAGCAATGTTTATATCTCTGAAGGTATTCTCCATTATCTTTACCATTTCTGCAGTTCTTAGATTCGTGAGGTATAGGTTACCCCTAACAAAAGAGAAGTAAATCTCTTTAGCATGTTCTCCGGACTCTCTTTCATTACTTCCTATGATTCTATCGTTGTATATCATTTCATGTATTGTATTACCTGGTATCGCCCTTTCAGGGCAATGGACCAAATGAGCTTTATTTTTAAGCAAGGGCAAGATTAACCGTTCACATGTTCCCGGAGGTACGGTGCTTTCTATGATTACAAGATTATCCACTTTAATATAATTTAAAATGCTCTTTGCCGCCTCTCGCACATATCTCAAATCAGCCATTTTCGCTTCTTTATCTAAGGGTGTTGGAACAGCGATTAAGAACACATCTGCTGCTTCTGGCCTTGTTTTAAATCTCATATTTGGTAATGATTTTTCAAATAATTCTTCAAGCCCCTTTTCCTCAAATGGTAATTTCTCTTGATTTAATTTTCCTATTGTCTCTTGATTGACATCAACGCCGATTACCTCATAGCCAGCATTTGCAAATAAGCATGCTGTTGGGAGCCCGATATATCCTAAACCAATTACACATATTTTCATGTTATGTTATCACCTTGATAATTTTTTCACCCGCTTTTCCATCACCAAAAGGATTGTTCCAATTTCTTTCCTTATTTAACATAGCTTTCGTACCTTCTAAAATCTTATCTTTATCCACCCCAACTAAAACATTACTTCCAACTTCCAAAGTCTCTAGTCTTTCGGTATTATCCCTCAATGTAACACAAGGGACCATTAAAATGCAAGTTTCTTCCTGAACGCCTCCGGAATCCGTCAAAACACGCTTAGCATTCGCATCTAATTGTAAGAACTCAAGGAACCCGAGAGGTTCGATTAATTCAACTCCTTTTGGAACTTCTAAGACGAATTCTTTTAATCTTTTCATCGTTCTCGGGTGGATTTGATATATTATGGGAAGGTTAAACTTATTGTGAATCAATTCCAACCCTTCTAAAATACCCTTTAACCCCTTCTTTACATCCACATTCTCTTGCCTGTGAGCGGTTACTAGAAAATATTCTTTGGGCTTCAAATTTAGCTTGTTTAAGATATCCTCTTTTCTTCTTGCAATTTCCAGATTCTGATAAACTGCGTCCACAATCGTGTTCCCAGTGACAAAGATTTTATTTTCTTCTACTCCTTCCCTTAACAAATTTTCCTTTGCCTTTTCGGTTGGTGCGAACAAATAATCAGAAACATGGTCTGCTAAGACCCTGTTTATCTCTTCTGGCATCCTTCTGTCAAAACTCCTTAAACCCGCTTCAACATGACCGCCCGTGATGTGCAATTTAGAAGCTGCTAATGCACCTGCCAAAACGGTATTCGTGTCTCCTTCTACAAGAACAATATCGGGCTTTTCTTTTAACAAAACTTTCTCTATGCCTATTAGCATTTTTCCTGTTTCTTCGGCGTGCGAACCTGAGCCCACATTCAAGCTGTATTTTGCTTCCGGGAGTTTCAAATCTTCAAAAAAGATTCTGTCCAAATTGTAAGAGTAATGCTGACCTGTATGCAGGATGAAATAGTCCAGTCTTTGTTTTTCACATTTCCTTATTATCGGAGACATTTTTATTATTTCAGGACGAGTTCCGAGGATTATTG
>JAYEJE010000341.1:0-3662 GCA_034660415.1 Methanobacteriota archaeon
AGAATTACCAGTATGACCTGGTCAGCAAGGATAAGATACTGAAGAAATACATCGACAAAGACATAGTGGCTTATCTGACCTATGGCGACAAAAAGGAGATGATTGAAGGTACACTGCTTAGTTACAGAGGGGACCAACTAATCATAAAGGATAAAGCAGGTCTGATTCAGATCATAGATTCAAATAATCTGCTACTGCCTGAGCTACCGGAAGGACTAATAACAAATCCTACACTGGCATGGATCCTAAATGTAACCGAAAGTAGGAATCATACACTGGAACTTTCCTATATGACCTCCGGTATGTCTTGGGTTGCGGACTACGTTATTGTTACAAACAGGAATGACACGAAACTTGATTTGAATGGCTGGGTTACTGTCACAAATAATGCGGGCACAACATTCAATGACACCGCGCTTAAGCTTGTTGCTGGAGATGTGCATCGGGCGCCGGAAGAGGTGGTTGAGTGGGTGATAGCTAGAGAAGAGGTAGCGGCTCCTGGAGCAAGTCAGTTCGAGGAGGAGGCGTTGTTTGAGTACCACATGTATGCCTTATCGAGAAGAACAACGTTAAAGAACAACGAACAGAAACAGATCTCGCTGCTGGAGGCGACAGACGTCGATGTCGAGAAGGAATACGTATATGATGATATACCACGCTGGTGGTGGTATGGAAGCAACTGGTCGGACACAAGCGAAAAGAAGGTTGAGGTGATGCTTAATTTCAACAATAGTGAGGGCAATAATCTTGGTACCCCTCTTCCGGCGGGTACAGTTCGTGTGTTCACGAACGACAAAGCGGGCAAGCTACAGTTTATAGGTGAGGATTCGATAGACCATACGCCGAAGGACGAAACAATAAGTCTATTCATAGGACATGCATTTGACATTGTCGGTGAGCGGACGCAGATGGACTTCAACAAAAGCGCAAACTGGTATGTGTATGAGTGGGCGGTGAATCTCAGGAACCACAAGGAAGTGGACATTGTGGTCACGGTAGTTGAGCGGACCAGTGGAGACTGGGAGATACCAAAAGAGAATTATAACCATACAAAGGTGTCTAACAATGAAATTGAGTGGCAGGTACCGGTAAAAGCCAATTCTGAAAGCACTCTAACCTATACCATAAGATACAAGAGATGGTGATCCTAGGATGATGAGGTGCTTGGAACAATCATTTTCTTGCACTCCTAACAAAATTCGGGGCAAAATCCGTATAAGAAGCCGCATGCAGATGTGCAAAAGAAGCAAGACAGTTCTTTGATATGATACCATCCATGCCATCTTTTATACCCTCGCCTCGGATTATTTTATAAGCGAAATCAACGTTTGATTCGAGTTTTATAGTAGAATGATGGAATTCATGCCCTTTAAACCGGCTGCCCTTTTCGCCTATGATACAATCCCGCTGGAGTTCGCATTCTATATAGTTCACTACCCTCTTCTCTTCAAAACTCACTGATCCGTTTATCACACCACAGAGCTCAAAACGGTCGCCCTTATATTCAAGCTCGTCCATCAGATACATCAACCCACCACATTCTGCATATATAACACCATAGCCATCGTAAAAGTCTTTTATGGCGTTACGCATCTGCGTGTTCGATGAAAGCGTATCGGCATAAATCTCGGGAAAGCCGCCACCGATATACAACGCACCCACACCGTCTGGAAGCTGTTTATTCTTTATAGGACTAAAATGTACGAGTTCCGCACCTGCCTGAACGAGTAGATCCAATGTATCCTGATAATAAAAATTGAACGCTTCATCAAATGCAACAGCAATCTTGACGTCTGCCCGTGCACTCGTGCCCGCATGAAATATCTTCGGCTCTGGCATTTTCTGCGTTCGTGCCGATTTCGCAACAGCTAAAAAGGCATTTAGATCGACATAATCCTCCACCGCTGCCCTTATCGTATCCAAAACGGTGTTAAACTCGCTCCCACCGGTTTCACATTCCGTAGCAGTAATCAAGCCGAGATGCCGCATAGAGATTCTCAAGTCGCTCTTACGTGGGATCTTACCGATAACGTTTACACCACAATACTTCGCTACTGCCTTCTCCGCTTTATCGCCATGTCTTTCGCTTCCAATATTGTTTAAAATCACCGCTGCGATCTGTACTTCGGGATCAAAACTTTTATAGCCGCTAACGACCGCAGCAACACTCCGCGTGATGCTGCCTGCATCAATTACCAGTATAACCGGGCAGTCTAAGATCTTTGCTATCTGTGCGGTACTTCCCACATCGTCGAAATAATTCAAACCCTCATAAAGCCCCCTTACGCCTTCTATCACTGCAATGTCCGCACCGTTACAATTCCTCGTATACAGCTCTTTCACTACGTCCGGAGTCATCAAGAAACCGTCCAGATTACGCGAGGGTCTGCCCGAAACTAATGTGTGAAAGCCAGGGTCTATATAGTCAAGTCCTACCTTGAACCCCTGAACCGCAAGCCCCATTGCCCGCAATGCACCTAATAGTCCGATACACACCGTAGTCTTACCTGCCGAGCTCCTATCGCCTGCAATCAGTACCCTCGGGATGCTCATAGTTCTAACCTCCGATCTATTGCATTCTGCCATTTTCTTAGCTTGCTTAATATCGCTCTCGCTTCTATCATGGTATAAATAAAGGAAGCGTAGCTTTTTAAGTTGGACGCTACACGCCATATTTTCAATTTTTCACTTTTTTCTCCTCCTTTATCCTCCTGACATAACCAACCTAAAAATAATCCTTGAACGGCAGCACCAGCGGATAGTCGTCTGAGTCGTCTTCTACACCGGTGTCCCAAGGCTCATTGATCCTGTAAGATGTGTCCCCTATTCCATCACCGTCTTCATCCTTTCCTTTATAATCATCCCAGTAGTTACCCATATAACCCTCGTATTCCTTTCCGTTGTAAACGCAGATTAATTTTAGGGGTGAGTTCCAGATGTTGTCCGAGCGGTTTGAGTTAGTGTTGAGGCTGTTATTTACGAATTCGTTGAGATATATATAGTTGTTCGAAGAATCCCACCTTAAGTGGATGCCGTTTTCATAGTTCTCGTGGATTTCGTTGTTCATGATTATGTTGTTCGAGGAATAAGACAACTGGATACCATCATAGCAGCTCTCGAAGGTATTGTTTGCTATCGTGTCGTTCGATGAATACCACAAGGTGATGCCTATATCGTAGTTTTTGCGGCAGGTGTTATTTATTATCCTGCTGTCCGAGGACCTAAACAAAAAGATACCATCCTGGCAGTTCTCGAAGCAGGTGTTGTTTTCGATTGTGTTGCTTGATGAACCCCCTGATGAATTCCCATCCAAGATGATGGCACAGTTGTTCTTAGTACAAGTGTTGTTCGCGATAACATTGCTACATGATTCCACACTTATCCCTGCATTTGGTAGATATTTAGCATTAACACATCTAAACCCTTTCACCACACAGCCATCAGCGGTTATTCTAATTGCACTTCCCTTTTGTTGTGCATCAACCGAGGGGTACCCCTCGCCAATGAGCGAGAGCGATTTATTCAGCACCACATTCTCGTTGTATGTGCCTTTATGGACTATGACAGTATCATCAACAGACACAGCGTTTATCGCCTCTTGGATTGAAGAGTAGTTGTCAGGCACGTAGACAATCGCGGCGGAAGAGATCCAGACAAGCGAG
>JAYEJE010000342.1:0-3653 GCA_034660415.1 Methanobacteriota archaeon
GGCATATCTGGTATATTTTGTGAACCGGTTGTATGATTATGAGAACCCTGACGAAGAGAGAAGGCCCTGGGATGATCCAACGATTGTACCAAAGCGAATAAATGGGAGAACTGATGATGAGCGATGCAATAAGCCCTGGGATTGGTTCTATCAACCGTATAAATGAGAATACTTCATCTCACGAAGAAATATCCTGATGCCTTTGGTGGCGATGCCGTTATTGTTTCTAACTTAGAAAGAGAGCAAACAAAGTTAGGGCACGAAATTTTCATTCTCACACCAAATTGTCCGGAGATTAGAGAGCAAGAGAATGTATTTAAGTTTGGACTGCGAGATAAAGCACCGAACTTAGATAGACTAACAGTACGTAGATTTTTATCGTTATTTATCCTGTTCTTCAGTGGCTTTAAATATTTCGGTAGCTTGAAGCCAGATGTGATCCATACACATTCTGCCGATCTCGGTTTTTTTATCGCTATATCCGCCAAACTATACCGCATTCCAGTTGTAAATACATGTCATGGCGTTTCCTTTCCCGACAAGCAATACAGTTTTATAAAGAGATTTGCAGAAAGATTCTTTTTGAAGCATGCAGGATTCAAGAGAATCATTGTAGTGGAAAAGAATATCCTGAAGTTTTTTGACGATGCGGGAATTAAAAATGGCGTATATATTCCCAATGGTGTGGATATAGGGCAATTTGATAAAGAAGAGGCAGTATTAAAAGCAGATAAAAAAATCAGGTTCTTGTTTGTGGGTAGATTAGAGGAGCAAAAAGGATGCGGATACCTTATCCAAGCAACAAGGATTTTAATAGCGGAAACAGAAAATTTTGTGATAAAAATAGTGGGTGATGGGTCACAACGTGCGATACTGGAAAATTTAACAGAAGAGAACAATTTGGGAAGTTATATGACATTCTTGGGTGGTGTAGAGGATGAGAAGTTGAGGGAATTGTATCGCACAAGTGATGTATTCATATTGCCTTCCATCTGGGAGGGTTTGCCAGTGACGCTATTAGAGGCTTGGTCAGCAGAACTTCCTGTGATTGTTACAAATGTCGGTGCTATTCGGGACATCTGTGTGGACGAAGGGAATGGGTTAATTGTAAGACCTAAAGATCCGGAGAGTATAGCAGAGGCTATGTTGAGAATGATCGAAGATGAAGAACTAAGGCTGAAGCTGGCTAAAAACGGTGTGGAACTTGTGAGGCGGGAATTCTCTTTGGAATCGGTGGTCATGAGCACATTGGATCTGTATGAGGACGTAATTATTTAGAATGTAAACCACGCCAAAATCCAATTGCTTCTACGATATGTCTGACCACAGCTTTAGGTGTCCAGTTAATCATTGCCGAAAGTTTGTATCCTCGGCGCCACATAAACCTTAAATCTAAGATACTGACGATTATTGCAAAGGCCGGTATTAACAGCAAATATACATTGTTGTTATCACCAAACACTTGCTTATGCGCGGTGCCGGCATCGCGATACCGCATAAAAAGTTCTTTCAGGGTATATGTATGAGAATGGTAAGCCACTGATTTAGGTTCATATGCGATCTTATACCCTGCTTCTAATACCCTTTTTGACCAATCCTGATCTTCAGCCATTATGATGTTTTCAGAAAACGGGAATCTTTTCCATATATCTTTTTGTATGCAAGAACTGATATTAGAGAAGAACACGATTTTTTTTTTATATGCCTTGTTATTATATTTTTTATAATCTAAAATCTCTTTAATTTCCTTCTTATCACCCCATGCCTGGGCGATATAACGAGCTTCAAAAGGGTCGCAATTAGATCTTGGGATGGTTCTGCTGTAAGCACCTACGATCTCATCATCTGACCCCATATCATTGAGAAGAAAATGCAACCAGTTTTCATCTGCAGGTAATGCATCCTGTGTCAGGTAGACAAGATACTTGCCCGTTGCCAAACGCGCCCCGAGGTTTCTTGTTTTTCCATGCCCGAATTCTTCAGGCTTGATTATTATTAACCGTACCGGATATTTAGCAACAATGTCAAGTGTACTGTCCGTGGAACCAGAATCAATTACAATAACTTCATATTTATAATTCGTTTTTTGTGTGTATATACTGGAGAGACAGTCATCGAATCCATCACCGGCATTTTTTGTGGGGATAATAATAGAAATAGCTATTTGCATTATGTAACTTTAGTTAATTAATTGTATATAAAGTATAATTTCTACCTATTTGCTATTAGGACGCAGATTTACACAGATTTACACGGATCCAATTTTTTTCTGTGTTAATCAGTGTTAATCTGTGTCAATAATTTATTTTATTTTGTTTTTTCAACGGTTTACTTTACAGAACTAAAACATTTATTAGCATATAATAGAAATAGAGCTATTGGAAATGTTCAGCTATCTAAAGCAGGTGGATTTGATAAGAACTCTTACAGCATCGGAGTTTAAACTGAGATATCGAGGCTCTTTATTAGGGGTGGGCTGGTCGCTTTTAAGTCCTTTTTTGCTTGCTATCGTTTTATACTTCGTATTTAAGAACGTATTTAGATTTGAGGTAGAGAACTTCGCATTTTATTTGTTAATAGGTATTTTCGCGTTCCGATTTTTATCCATTGGTACTTCAGTAGGTATGATGTCAATAATAAGTAAGGCGCATATCGTGACGAAGACATCAATACCGCGAGAAATACCTACTATTACCACTACATTATCCTATTTTTTTAGTTCGTTCATTGAACTGCTCATTTTAATACCTATTTTAGTTTTCTTTGGCGTGAGAATAGGTATCCCTATTCTACTGCTTCCGGTTCTTCATATAGTATATTTCTTATTAGTTTATGGCTTGAACCTGTTTCTATCAGCTTTTACTGTTTACTACAGGGATTTGAACCAGGTATGGGAAGTGGTAGTAAATATCCTATTCTTTGCGAGTCCACTCGTGTATCCAATAAGCATAATCCCTGCGAATATACTGCCGATTTACATGTTAAACCCGATTACTAGGTTGATGGAGATGTATAGAAGTGTAATGCTTTACAACACATTTCCAAATGTGATTGACTTTGGCTATGTCCTCATCTTTTCAAGCATAGTTTTTATAGTGGGGCATTTAGTTTTCGGGAGATTGCAAAGAAGATTTGCAGAAGTGATTTGAGATGATAATCGGAAAGAGTATATCAAAGATGTTTAAAATTCCAAGTGAAAAGCGGAATACGCTATTCGAGGCATTAATGGCATTTGTAAAGGGAAGAAGGAGGTATGACGAGTTCTGGGCTTTGAAGAATGTCTCGTTTGAGGTAAAAGAGGGCGAAATTTTTGGTATCACTGGTCCGAACGGCTCTGGAAAGACCACATTACTTGAGATAATAGCAGATATAATCAATCCGGATGAAGGTGAACTGATAGTTAATGGTAGGATAACACCGATTCTTGCACTTGGCGTTGGATTCAATCCAGAGTTAACAGCAAGGGAGAATGTCTTTTTGTATGGTGCGCTGATGGGCGTAAAAAGGGGTAGGATGGAAGATAAATATAGTACAATATTTGAGTTTGCAGAACTTAAAAGATTTGAGAATATGAAACTAAAGAACTTTTCATCGGGCATGAATGCAAGGTTAGCTTTTTCGACCGCAATAGCGACAGAGCCGGACATTTTACT
>JAYEJE010000343.1:0-3642 GCA_034660415.1 Methanobacteriota archaeon
TAACTACCACGTAAGATACAAGAGAGCCAGAATATCTTGTGGATTGCCACCTATTGAGCTTTGACTTTTGCACTTTCCATTTTGCTTTGTCTTACATATCTCCCCCGGCGTTCTATTTACGCAACTCGTTTCAATACTTGCGCGGCGGCATTAGGAAACGACCTCTTGTAGCCTGTAATAAACGACTCTTTTAATTGATCATGCGATTCATGCGTACCTCGAAGGCTCTGGAAAAATACATGGACGTCTACTCCCTTTGTCTCTACACTCGATTCGATAAAGGCCAACCCGAAATCTATGAAGTATATTCTCTTATCATGGCCCACGATAATATTAGAAGTGGTCAAATCGCCATGAATTATACCATTTCTGTGCAAGATACCGACAAGCTCGCCTATTCGCTCGCTTATAGATTCATCAATCACCTCGCGCGCTAAATCGCCTTCTATCCGCTCCATCACCAATTCGTGATCGTGGACATCGAAGATGATAGGAGTAGGCACGCCTTTTCTTCTCGCTTCTGAGATAAGTTTCGCTTCGCTTTTCGTTCGCTCTTTCCTTATTCGCTTGTCTAGCTCCTTTACCCTGTACCGCTTCTCTATCCGCCTCTTATACACGAGGTCGCCCTTTAGCTCTACTATCGCTTCTGCACACTGTATAATCAAAGAGTAATGACCTTCTTAGCATTGCCCAATTCTTTCAGGAAGTCTGGCAACTCCAGCTTCTGCAGCCCCTCCGGAACATCAAACCGTGGTGGTTTTCCGCCCAGCAGTTTCATCCATGCATGGCAGGCATATAGCGGCACACCTGCGCTGTTTGCCATTTTTATCAGTTCAAGCGGGTCTGAAGGGACACCCATCTCCGCGGCATTCTTCTCTATATCTGCTGCATAGCTTTCTAATCCCGGGTCATACCTAAACTTCTTATCTACGAGCGCAGCCAAACCCTCTTGTACGAATACTACTGCTATATCTTCGCCTGCTTTCTTACTATTCGCGGCGATGATAAGAGCACTCAAATATGAGTTTACCGTCCCCTCCTTACACATTACTATTGTCTCGACCATTTTTTTTCACCACCTAAAATGAGTGCTTGCGATTTTATAAAGTTCTTGCTTTTTGTCTCTGTATGCTGAATGCCTGATACAAATTTGACTTGAAGCCTCGCAATTTCTCGTTAGATGAGGGGTCTGGCCCCCTAACTATGGGCCGGGAGGGTTGATAAGGGGGGTCTGGCCCCCTAACTATGGGCTGGGAGGGTTGATAAGGGGGGTCTGGCCCCCTTAACTATGGGCTGGGAGGGTTGATAAGGGGGGTCTGGCCCCTTAACTATGGGCCGGGAGGGTTGATAAGGGGGGTCTGGCCCCTTATTTGAAGAGCTCTTTCCTTCGCGCTTCCAGTATATCTATCTCGCGCCCGATATATTCCGCAGCAGTTATTACCTTTACGTCTTTTCTCGCAGCGTATTCATACACCTCTGCTATCCGCTCCTTATACTTCAAGTCGCGCATGAAATGATGCTCCACCATGATGCACTTCACTGACGTCTCACTCAATATCCTTTTTATATTCGCTATGGACAATGCCAGACTCTTATACGAATACCGGAAGCCGAGCATATAAGTCATCGGTCCGTCTAAAATGATGATGTCGGGATCCTCCTGAATAATGAATTCCACCTGGTCATCAACAGCAGGACCTTCGACATCGCTACTAAAAACCAACTTCTCACCGCTGCATGATATGCTTACCTCTACCACGTAACCCAATTTCGAGTTTGTACCGTGAAAGACAGGCGATGAGAATTTTATAGCGGTAGATCCATGCTTGAACACCATACCATCAGCAATATCAAGGGACTTTGGCATCGCATTTAGCTTATCCAGGAAATAAGAAGCGCGTTTGGCTTGGCTCTTGTTTATGCTCTCCTTCGGATGTTTTAAGTAAACTATCTTGTCTTTGTATATCTCCGGCTCTTCGGGATCATAATGGTCATAATGATAATGTGTAACTATAAGGACATCGCTCCGGGTTGCGTGTTCCTTTATATCAGCCCAAGTCTCACTCAGCCGTTGCTCCTCTATTGGATGCGGTGGTAATTTATATCTACTCGAAGCTAATGATACACCCGGATCTATCAGCACAGCTATGTCATCGGTCGCCACGAAGGTTGCCATAGACCGCACGCCAAAGCTATCAAATGCCAGTGGCTTCACAATTAGCATTTTCGCTATCTCCATAAAGAGCATGGTGTTAGCAGTTCATATATTTTTTTGTTGTTGTGAGAATCTGTGCAATCTTGTGGTTATAAGAGGAGCTAAATAGATTTGTTAATACACACTTATATTTTTAGAAAAGAGCTGTGTTAGGAGAATGATAAATGCTCGGTGGATTATTTAATCGTAAGGAACAGGAAAGAAGAATAGAATTACTGCAAACGCGTATAAACGAGCTTGAATATGAGAATAAATCGTTATCCGAACGCATATCAAAGCAGGCTGCGCGCGCAAAAAAGGCGTTATCTGATAAGCAGGTGGCCGACCTGGGATTGAAGAAAGCGGAGGAACGGATAGATACAATCGAGCGTGAACTTAAGAACTTAAAAGAGAAAGAGGATGCCCAACTCAGCGTAAGAGAAGCGGTAACATTGGCGGCCGATCGAGCTTCTGACCTGCTATTTCAAATTTGCTCGCTCAGGTCGAGAAATGAGGACCTACTTACGGCTTATCTGCGGCCAGAAGAGGCAGTCCGCGACCTCGACCGCTTTGAGCTAGATAACTCGGTCAAATACATGATGGCTAGGATTGAGTCTCCGACTGGTATAATACTCTTCTATGATTTGAAAAGTACGGGTATGGCGCCGCAGATCATGGCACCGCCATTTATGATACCTGAATCACAGTGGAAACTGGATTATGCATTTGATACTACGCAGTTGCAAGAGCTATTGGACACTAACCGTATCATTTGCATCGTATTGGCGCATGCGGGTGAGTCATTTATCGGGATATCTGACCGAGAGAGAGTTATAGAGTACAAGATAGTTCGCAGCAGTGTAAAGGAGAAGCACACGAAAGGTGGAATGAGTCAGCGTAGATTCGAGCGGCTTCGAGATGAGGACATCCGGCATCATGGAGAGAAGGCACGATCCGCATTTGAGGCGCTGATAGCGGGATATAAAAGCGAACTCGAAATGGTGGTTGCCAGTGGTGAGCATAACCTGATCAAGATGATCACACGGGACAGCGATTTCCCTCTACTTCTCAGAAGTATAGACCCAAAAGCAGTATTAGAGAAACAGAACATTGATAAGATACGGGTACTGGTATGGTCTTCGCGATGGTATGTGCTGTGAGTAAAAGCAGAGTTTAGTTAGGGACCACAAGATTACACAGATTTTTACAAACCTTTTCTATCAAACTTTAAGAAAGTTTGATCAAAACGCTTCGCGGAAAGAAAAGCTTTACCAAGTGCGCCGAGAAAGACTATGATATCCAGTTTGGTGAAAATCCAACCAGAGGAAGGGTTAGCCACCACCTCAGAACTGAACCTTGCACCCAGTCTGGTAACAGGCTGTAGTGAAGCCAAGGGAATGGGATACTGGGCTGCAACGCAAGTGAAGGGATTCAGCCACGAAATTCTT
>JAYEJE010000344.1:0-3610 GCA_034660415.1 Methanobacteriota archaeon
CCGTCTAAACTGTCTAAGATCGCATTGAGACAGATGGAAATGCCCGCGAGTAGCAAAAGGATAACGTACTTGCCGGAGAAGAAGAAAGATAAGCCGGCGAGTGCCGCGAAGAAGAAGGAGAGAAGCGTCAAAAAATTCGGCGAGATGCCTGATGCCGCGAAGAATCGCGCTGCTCTCTTCGGCAATTCACATTTATTTACCAATGGACGAAACAGAGAATCAATGGCCATTTCCTTTTATGAAAACATTTTCTTAGCAAGAAAAGCTTTACCAAAAACCTTTCTTTAAAAAAGTTTTAAAAGCCTTACCAAAGAAATAAAAGAAAACTTTCTTACAAAGAAAGTTTTATCAAAGAAAGAATAAAAGGGAATTTAAAAGAAGGAGGAAGGGAGTTTGACTTCCATCAATGAATGATTGAAAACCGCTAAAGACTCTGTGATTGCCATAAATCACCTTCAAGGGGAACTTCAATATCCCTACTCAACTTTTCGTACAATTTCGGATTGTTTGACCGTCTCTAAACCCGAACTCTCAACTCATAAACTCATAAACTCATCAACCAAAAATGTCCAGTCAACAGATCCGGGCTTATGCTTTGCTCTTAACGCTTCCTTCCTTCCGCTTTCGCCTGCCGTCTCGACATCTATAATCTCTCGCACTAAAGAAGCTACTTCTTCTTCGCTCTTTACACTCGTGTCCAGTTCGTATACCGTTTCGCAGAGCTCCACCGCTTCTATTAATATGACATCGAGCGTTTCAGCGTCCACATTTTCCGCTATTTTCTGTGTGGAGAACCCCTTCTGCTTTAGCCTATCAGCAAGCAAGAGCGGATTTGTACGCAGTACGATTGCGATTTCGGGCTTCAGAAGATGTGCTAAGTGGCTATCTATCAGTAGCGGCTTTGTTCGCGTAACGTATTCTTCTAGTTTGTTGAGGTCTGCGATGAGGGAGCCCTTATCCACACCGGTATAAAAGCCTTCTGTCGCTATTAGGCTATTCAAATCGGTAAAATCCATGCCTAGTGCTTTGCACACACTCGTCTTGCCTACGCCGGGTGTGCCCGTGATTGCGATCATAAACTGTTTCTTAGAAAGAAAAGCTTTACCAAAAGAAAAGAATAAACCGAAAAGAATAAAAGTATTAATAGATACTATGATTAGAATGTATGGAAGGGGGAAAATGCAGAAGGCAAAGGCGGAAGGTAAGGCGCTTAGCAGGAAGCAACATATGCCCCCCTTTTCTATTGAAAAAAAATAGGAGGTGAAACGAAAAAAATGGAGACAAGAAGTAAAGGTAAAGCGATACTAGGTATTTCAATGGCTGCGATTATGGTCGTTTCTGTACTTGCAGTGGCGATGCCAATGGCAGTTGCTACGAGTGACGGTACTGACTTCAACACTATCTCGGGTCCAGCAACACAAAAAGTGCTGACCGGACAGAATTTGCAATTTACGGGCTACGGCAGTGATGTAACAGTATCCAGGATAGTAAGTGGCGATGTAGAGAACGTATATCAAACAGATGCTAACAACCGTATATACAACGTAAATTGGCCAACAACAGGTGCTTTTTTTGTGAACTACAATGCATCAGCAAAACAGGGAGCAGCACAGCTTTCAGTTGAAATGCCAGACATGCCATTGAAGCTAAAAGTAGGAACAAAGGAAGTAGCTTCTATCGCAGAGGGGACGCCGCTTAAGGTATATACTGGCGGAATAAACCTATATGATGCGGATAAAGTTGACCTAGTCATAATTGGTCCGGATGGACAAATAAAGACAGACGTCGATAATAACCAAAAATTTACAGGCATAACAGTGGCAGACTTGAAGGTCTTTGGCGACAAACTCATAACTACAGGTTGGGGGATAGGTGATTACACATTCAAGGTAAAGTCCAAATCGGCAAATGCGTGCGGGTTAAGTGTATCGAGCGATGTAAAACCGTTAAAAATACTAAAAGGTGAAATTTCAATTGATGCCGAGCCGACAAGTGCTATGGAACTTGATAGTGTGACAGTAACAGTATCGGGTGTAGCAGGCGATAAGATACTGGTTGCAGCAGATCCTTGCGAAGGTGCAGAGTTCAAAGACGGTGTGGATGATACACCAACAAATGCGGGGTGCAAGTTTACGGGCGATATAGATTCAGACGGTATCAGGAAGTATGCAATCGAATTTAGCGATACGGGAACATATACGCTTAGGGCAACCGTTGAAGGTGGATTACGCGATGGTAGCTATGACACAGTGGACATAACCGTTTTAGAGAAGGCAGTGGAGTTCGATATGCCAAATACAGCAATAATCGGTGAGCGGATAACGATAAAAGGTACATCTACTTCAGGCACATATGTCAGCGTTTGGATAGATGATACATTGTTTGCACCAATGCGGAATCTTGTGTTAGAAGATGGCGAGTTCAGCAAAGAGGTGACCACAACTGCTGTAGGTATGTCCGTACCGGGCTCAGTGAGACTAAAGGCATGGATAGATGCCGATCAAGCAGCCGGAGATGAGGTACCAACGAGAACTGCTGACGGAGAGGCTGCAATATTGCTGCAGGTACCTCAGTTGACAGCGGAACTTACAACACCGAGTGTTGCAGTTAAGGACGACTTCAAGATAGAGGGTTATGCACCGGGTTCGACGAACGTGTGGATTATGGCAGTACCACCGAAGGGTGGTGGTGGAAAGGCATTAACAGAAGATAGAAAAGGCATCACAATAGACAAAGCAAGTGTAGCAACGACGGATAACGAATTTACGAAGAAGTTGACGGTGCAAAAGGATGCTACTTCTGGATACTACGACCTTTATGTGCTCAGTCCAGGAATGGACGAGGTATGGGATATGACAAGTAACAAGGATCTGATAGATGCGATAAACACCAAATATCACATAAAAGATATATCGGATCCAAACGATGCAGGTACAAAGACACAGGCTGAAGTACAGAGCATGCTCGATAATCTGGTAACGTCTGCCGGTAGTGACGACCTCATGGTGGAGCTCAGAATAAAGGTAGAGTCGGCTTATGTAAGACTCGATCCGATTGCGGCTGTCAACGCAGGAACACCACTGGTTGTAAAAGGGGCATCAAACAGGCAGCAAGGATTTAACATTGTTGTGACCTGCAAGGGACCTGTTGAATTAGAACCACAAGTCATTAAAATAGAAGATGATACGTTCACGGCTACGTTTGATACAACAGAGGCAAAGACAGGTGAATACATAGTGAAGGCAGACGATGGCGATGGGCATACGGACGAAGTGGAAGTGTTCATTACAGGTAAAGAAATGCTGAAGGCAGAAGCGGCAGTAGAGAAGGCAGTAGAAAAGGTAGAGAAGGTAGTAGAGAAGATAACAGCAACACCTAAGCCTACACCAAAGCCAACACCAGCACCAACACCTGAGCCAACACCGAAACCACCAGGTTTCGAGGCGATATTCGCAATTGCAGGCTTGTTAGCAGTCGCTTACCTTGTTCATAGACGGAAGAACTAAAGCTAAAGAGAAGAAAAATTAAAACTGTTTTGTAGGGGGGAGACATTTTTTGTCCCCTTTTTTGTTTTTATACTCTTTCTTTCTAAAGAAAGAAAGAACCTGTG
>JAYEJE010000345.1:0-17530 GCA_034660415.1 Methanobacteriota archaeon
TTTCTCGCCCACTCTTCTATGTTCCTCATATAGAGAAATAGGGAACATACTAATAAAAAGCTTTTTGGTTTTATCCTTTTGTTAAATGCTAATATCCGACTTTATAGGGTAGTTAGGTAATATATGCACCCTATGATTTGACGAAGTTAAGGTTCAAAAGGTGCAATAGCGGTTATGGCTTAATATTTAGGGTTTGGTTGATGTACCTGTTGGCGTTGGAGTTGGTGTTGGTGCTGTTTTCTCTTCTATTCCAACTATATTCCCGGTTGTCCCATTAAGATATACGTCCAGCAACCTGTTTGAGAAAGACCATTGGACCCTCCAGGTGTTTTCCCCTTTGTAACCTTTGAAATTAGAGACTTGAACAGTTGTCATGTTTGTTGCGTTCAAGAAATCTCTAACGGTGGCATTTCCTATTGAAATGACAATTGCATCGCAGAGACTTACATTATATCCTCCAAATCCTTCTTCCTCCGGCGGTGTAGGAACTGGAGTTGGTGTAGGAACTGGACGTGTTACGTTGAAGCTTATAGAATGTGGCCACTCGTCTGATGTTAATTCTCCTTCGTTAATAACGTATATAGGACTGTATATATAAGTTGCAGCAGGAGCCCATTCTGAGAACGCACGAGTCCACTCACATTTCCATAAGTCATCGCCGACGTTGGTACATGTACCTCCTAGACACTTAGTACCACCTGGAGTAGACTCCTTGTAACATACATATTCCACCGGTGCGTTCGATTTTGCTATAACCGTAAAAGTCACTTCTCCACCATTTACGATCTCTGTTGGGCTTACTGTTACTGATTGTATAATTGGTTTATAAGCTTCTTCGCTAAGCACGCTTACAGTAAGAAGACTGCTTATCACTACTAAGGCTATTAAAATTGCTACGACTTGTCTTTTCATTTTTTCTTTTTTCACCTCCTTTTACCAGGTCTATTAGTTGGGTTGGTATAAAATCTTTTGGATATATGTACATTTCTTATCTAATTGTGACACCAACACACATCATAAAATCAGGTTATTGTCTATCCTATCTCTCTACATTAGAAGCCACCTATGAAAGCGGGTTTTAGTATTCTCAGAAATAAATCATTTCAACCGTGTTCAACTCTCATCATTGTTGTTATGCCGCATATCATTCGTTATGCTTACGAAAACGTAAACTTCAGCTCGTTTTTCTATCTGCCGCCATTAATTCACATAGCAGGTATTAGTCTAAGATATTTGTAAAGAAAATTCTATTACTCTCCTCCGTCAACTAAACATTATATTAAAAATCCTGATTATCTGCGTTCATCTGCGTCCAATTATAAAAAATTGTATTCGAAATGCCATCAACCAACCGCCTCTTGTATCTTCTATCTTCATCGTAACTACACAAATACTCGCATTCTACCCCGCTATTCTCTTCTCTCCTAACCTTGGATCCCATGCATCCCTCAGACCATCGCCAAGCAGATTAAATGCCAAAATCGTTATCATTATCGCTAAACCCGGAAAGATCATCAGCCACGGCGCCCTACGCATAAATAAACGGCCATCGTTTAGCATCATACCCCATTCCGGTGTCGGAGGTTGTACACCAAATCCGAGAAAGCCTAAACTCGCGGCTGCTAAGATTACCGTTGCTATACCTAGTGTCGCAACGACGATAATAGGAGTTATTGCATTTGGCACTATATGACGGGTAACGATATAAAAATCACTGGCGCCGAGTGATTTGGCTGCTTCAACATAATAATTCTCTTTTACCGAAAGAATCGAACCACGCATTACTCTTGCATATCGCGTCCATTCTACCACTGTTATTGCCAGTATAACATTGAAAAAGCCTGCCCCAAGTATGCCTGCAATAGCCAAAGCCAGAAATAGACTCGGGAATGCTAACATGGCATCAACCAGACGCATGATTATCTCGTCCGGGACACCACCACAATATCCTGAAATTATACCGAGTACAACGCCTATTGTCGCTGCTATTCCCACTACTATTAATCCTACCGACAATGAGACCCGGGAACCATATAAAACTCTGCTGTAAACACACCGCCCGAGCTGATCTGTTCCAAACGGATAGTCCATGCAGGGTGCAGTCAATCGCTCGTCTAAACACGCTTTAATAGGATCATGAGGTGAAAGTTGTGGCGCAAAAATAACAACAAAAACGAGCAGAAGAACAATTATAGCACCAGCTAAGGCAGCCTTATTTTGCGTGAACTGTGCAACGAAAAATATAAACCGACTATTACTCTTTTGTTTCATAGCGTATCCTCGGATCAAGATAGGTGTATAAAATATCCACTATCAGGTTAACAAATATAAAAATAATCGCGACAAACAAAATGCAACCCTGAATCATAGGATAGTCCCGCAGATATATAGATTCTACCATAAGTAAACCAATCCCGGGCCATGCAAAGATAGTCTCTACTACCACAGAGCCATCAAGAAGATATGCAAAATTCAAGCCTATCATGGTTACAACAGGAATAAGCGCATTTTTTAAGGCGTGTTTACCTATAACTATTCGTTCCGACAACCCCTTTGCTCGCGCTGCTTGTATGTAGTCCTGGTTAATTGTTTCTAGCATAGTCGACCGCATCAACCGAGTAGTAATAGCCGCCGAACTTGTGCCCAGCGTGATTGCAGGTAGTATTATATGTTCTAAATCGCCATGATCGCCATAACCGGCAACTGGAAGCCAACCCAGCGTTATCGCGAATAATAAAATGAGCAGTAAACCTTGCCAGAAATTCGGCATTGACACGCCAAGCAACGCACCTACCATACTGACATTATCAATGGCCGAATACTGTTTAATTGCTGAAATGATACCCAGGGGTATGGAAATCATTAGCGATATGATCATACTTACAATGGCAAGTTTTAAAGTAGCTTGAAAACTTGATAAAATTTGGTCAAGAACTGGTTGCTTAGACAGGTAAGAATATCCCAAATTACCATGCAGAATGTCGTTCAGCCAGGTAAAATATTGTATATAGATCGGTTTATCCAGCCCCATCTTAATTCTGAATTCCTCCACGGCCTTTGGGTCTGCACCACCACCCGGGCCTGTGAGTATCGTTTCGGCTGGATCGCCGGGTATAATGAATAATAGTGAAAAGCTTATCAGAGTGACCAGGAATAATATAGGAATCAGAAGAATTAATCGTTTTATGATATACTTGAGCATGTTTAGCGACTCCTTTTGGACATTTCCTTTCCCCTTTCCTTTAAACCCACTGAGTGCTTATAAAGTTCAACTTGCATTTGATCCCTCTTTTGATAGTACATGATAAAAAACAAACAGAAAGGATAAAAATTATCCCTCTTCAATTTTTTTTATTTTTTTTGTTTATTTGTGCTCTCTGCTCTTTTTCCTTTCCCGCACCTAAGCAGTATTGTAGATGTCCTTCGTAAGGAACGTTAGTTCATTTGGGTATATCACGTATCCCTTCACGCAGGTATTCAAGCCGTCAAGTTCGTTCAGATAGAAGACGAATATCTCCGGCGAGTCCTCTAAGATTTGCGCCTGTACTTGCTTGTAGTAGTCCCATCTTGTTTTGTCATCGAATGTGGTTCTTGCTGCGTCTAGCCAGCCGTCTACCTCGGTATTATTATACCCGGTCCATCCGGCATATTTGCCCGATGAGTCGAACTGGTAACTCAGGAAATAATTGGGATCGCCCGTGGGTGCTACACCCCATGCCCACAATGCTAAATCGTAGTTACCCGCTGCTACTTCTTCTTTCAGAGCAGAACTGCCACGAGTTTCAACGCTCGCTTTGATGCCAATATCCTCTAACTGGACTTCTATCACTTCTACAGTGGGTTTTAATTCTGGTCGTGAGGTGTAGGTCTTTATTGAGAGTTCGAAAGGCTCGCCGTTATAGTCCAGCCATCCGTCACCGTCTGTATCTGTAATTCCACAATCTGCCAAGAGCGAGAGTGCTTTTGCCTCATTGAATGAGTATCCCGTAAGGACGTCATTTGCAGACCACGGCAAAATCGATGGGAACACACCTATGGCTGCTATACCGCCAACACCTTCCAGCGCAGTGTCAACTATTTGCTCTCGATTAATAGCATAGTTGATTGCCTGTCGTACTTTAACGTCGTTAAGCGGTGCTTTTTTGTGTTTACATACATGAAGTATGTACGCACTACCTCTTTACGGAGGACATCCAGATCAGGCTTGCCCTCTATAATGAGAACCTCTGTAGAGGGTATATTCCGAGCTATATCTACGTCTCCCGCTTCCAGCATAGATGCCCTTGTCTGTGGATCCTTGATATATTCAAAGGTCGCACTTTCTAGTTTGACTTGTCCACCCCAGTAGTTGTCGTTTCTTTCCATCGACATACTTACCGCTGGCTCGAACTCCACTAACTTGAATGGACCTGTGCCCCCTCCCTCGGTGCCAGGATCCTTTACGTTGGGATTCACAATAGATGTTATAGGATCTGTTAAACTTGCTATCGTGGGTGCATACGCCCCTTCTGTGGTGATCGTTACCGTGTAGTCATCTTTTTTGTCAATGGATTCGATGAAGTCATACTCTGTATGCCGCGAATTCGATTCATCCAGAACTCTATTGATAGAGTATACCACAGCATCTGCATTAAATGGCGTGCCGTCATGGAAAGTAACATCATCTCTCAGGGATATTTCCCATTCTGTGTCGCTTACCTGTTCGTAATCGGTAGCCAGTTCTGGTGTGAGTACCATATTTTCGTCGTTTGCAAACAAAGTCTCATAGATACCTGCTTTCCTTACATACCAGCCAGTCCAACCTACGGCTGGGTCTACGGTATCTTTAAAGAATATCATTGCTGCTGTTAGTGTTCCGCCGGGGAATGGATTATCTCCGTTAATAATCCCCGCGATATAAGTAGCGTCACGCGCGTTTATTACGCCATCCTGATTTGCATCTGCTAACTCGTTTTCTTCTTCCGCGCCAGCAATTATCTGCCATACGTAGGTTATATCGGCCTCGTCTATCACGTCGTCTACATTTGCATCACCGTAAAGCTTTGCACTTGCAGTTGGCATTGATGCTAACAGCATTACACCAGCTATCACTGCGATTATTCCAAGCACTTTATTCATTTGTTTCATTTTTTTTCTTTTTCACCTCCTAAAACCTTTATTTCTGCGAAGCGTTTTCCGTAAACGCTTTTATAAAGGGTTTAAAGAAAGCTTTACCAAAGAAACCTAGTGTTTTTGCATGCGCAAAAAGGGTTAATGCTGAGAATCCATCCACCATATTCGTTCATATTCTGCTCATCTTTTCCTCACCAGCAAAAACGCAATCGCAAGCATCGCTATTGCGAATATAGCATCGAATCCTGCGGGTTTTGGTGTAGGCGTAGGTGTAGGCGTTGACTTTGGCTTTGCCGTGGTACGCGTTATTGCCGCCGGTTTTGGCGTTGGTGTTACCCCGGGTGCCCGTGTAGGCGCGGGAGTTACCCTTGGAGCCAATGTTGGTGCAGGAGTTGCCGTAAGAGTTACGTGCCATATCCACGAGTGCATATCTGATAATCCGGTAGTTGTGTTAGTTGCGATTGCTGATACGTTCCAGGCCCCAATAACTGCACTCTTCGTAAAACTAGCTTCCGTTATGCTTTCATTTGTCTGCACTACGGAACCATTTATTTGCCAGCTAATATCTGCTATTTGGTTTACACTGATAGTGAAAGCTCTCGACTCGCGTACCACGTTGCCTACAACCGCTTCCGCGGGTTTAGAGACTGTTATTTCTGGTGATCCCGGTGTAATAACTTCTTCGCTGACCTCTTCTCCATCCTCTTCTTCCTCTTCTTCATCGTCCGCGCCACCAACGCTAATTTCGGCATTAACCCAGTTCGTAAATATCTCGCCAGTATCTTGGATTCTTAGCTTGCTATCTTTGGCAATAACCATGTATACTCTCGTGTCGGTGATCTTCCATTTATTGTCTTTTTCTATAACATCAACCGTTGGATCTTCTAAAGTGCGCCCTCTGCTCTTTAACTTTTCTTCTACTTCATCTGGAATTTCACGCCCGTTGAATTCGTCCCGGAATTCTTCATCTATGTAAAACCAGATTGTTCCATTGTCACTAAGTTCTCCATTGGATATATCCAATTTACTCGTTTTTCCTTCTGCCCCTATTACCTTAAAACTTACCTTGGCTAAATGCCCTGAACCACTTGCCGTCTCTTCTGATACGACACACACAACACGCACCGTGCCTGCATCAACTAAGTTTTCTATGACTATGGGTAATGTTTCTCCTCCCAGGCTACCATCCTCGACATCTTTTAATTCCAGTACATTCGAATCGAAAGATAAGTCAAATTGACCTGATTTTAGGTCAGTCACATCATCTACATCTATGGTAACGCTAAAAGTTGCTCCTTCTTCTATGTATTCCGACTCCGGTGTAACCCTGACTTCAACAGCCGCACCAGTTTCCTGTGCTAACAATCCGGGAATTGCAAAAGAGCTGATTATAACTGCTACGATGCATATAACTATACTATGCATCAATGCGTTTCTTCCAATTTTATATCGTCCTTCTTCTTCACTTTTGCGCATATTACGGTGTATATATCCCATCTCTTTTATTATTTTTATACCTTATTTGTAGCTAATAGTTGATGATATATATAACTTTTGCTGATTTTTTTTACTTCCGGTCACCAAAAAAATAAAAAGTAATATATATAGTAGCAATATATGTGGAGTGTGTATGTGTGGGGCATATGCTACGCTAATTGCCCAAAATCATGTAAAATCTCGTGGGTTTTTTACCCTTGCTATAGCAATGCCAAACTACATTTTCAAATGATAATCTATCAGGTCTCTACCTTTCTATCATCTTTTCGCTCACTCTTGGATCCAAAGCATCCCGTAATCCATCCCCTATGAAATTGAATGCTAAAATAGTAATCATTATCGCCAATCCGGGAAAAATCGTCAGGTGCGGTGCAGTTCGCATGAAATTTTTACCATTATTTAACATTGACCCCCACTCCGGAGTTGGCGGTTGTGCTCCAAGTCCGAGAAAGCTTAATGCCGCTGCCGCAAGGATTACATAAGCCATACCAAGCGTTGCAATCACGATAATCGGTGCCACACAACTTGGCAGAATATGTCTGGTAATAATATACCAATCGCCGACACCAAGTGCTCTTGCAGATTCCACATATTCCTTCTCCTTTACTGATAGCACTACCCCTCGCACCACTCTGGCATATCCGGTCCAACCTACTATTGCTAACGCTAGCATTACATTAAAAAGGCCAGGACCTAAAATACCTGCAATTACCAATGCCAATATAATCCCGGGAAATACTAACAAAATGTCCACCCCCCTCATAATTAGCTCATCGAGTACCCCGCCATAGTACCCAGCAATCATCCCGAGCGTTATCCCGATAACACTTGTTATTCCAACTACGATTATTCCTATCTGTAAGGATATTCTGGCCCCATAGATTATTCTGCTCAACATACATCGCCCCAGGTTATCAGTCCCAAGAGGATATTCCATATTGGGAGCTAGCAAACGTTCTTTTAGATTTATCTCAATTGGATCATGCGGAGCGATATAAGGTGCAAATACAGCAATAAACGCCAGAAAAAGGATTAACACTGCTCCAACCATTGCTATTTTATGTGCCTTAAATTGCATAACCCTCTCAGCTAACCGACTTACCATTAGTTCCCCCCCTTTTCGTATCGTATCCTGGGATCCAGAAGAGCATACAAAATATCCACCGTTAAATTTGCAAGAACAAATATAACTGCGATAAACAATATACCACATTGCATCATTGCGAAATCGCGTTCAAATATCGAATCAACCAATAACTTACCCACGCCGGGCCAGGCAAATATCGTTTCAACTATTACAACACCCTCAAGTAAACCAGCGAATTGCAAGCCCACAATCGTAACCACCGGTATCAATGCATTTCTAAATGCATGTTTCCAGATAACAACCTTTTCTCTCATGCCTTTTGCTCTTGCCGAAGTAATGTAATCCTGCTTGAGTACCTCTAACATGCTTGACCTTGTTAATCTGGTTGTTAATGCAGCCATGCCCGTTCCAAGCGTTATAGCCGGCAATAATAGATATGCTATGCTGCCATCGCCATAGCCGCATACAGGGAGTAAACCTAGGTATAATGCAAAGAGTAACATAAGTAACAAGCCCAACCAGAAGTTAGGCATAGAAACGCCTATTAGCGCACCTACCATACTGGCATTATCAACTACCGAGTATTGCTTAGTTGCAGAGATAATCCCAACGGGAATAGCTATTAGCAGCGCTATGATCATGCTTGCGAGAGCTAATTTTAACGTTGCCGGAAACCGGGCTAAGAATTCCGATGACACCGATTTACCCGTTACTAAGGATCTTCCGAGATCGCCATGCAGTACGTGGTTTAGCCATTTGAGATACTGGACATACAAAGGCGCATCGAGACCTTCTTCTACCCTTATTCTAGCAATAGTTTCCGTAGACAAACCCTCCACGCCATATCTGCTAGTCGCGATCATCTCAGCTGGATCTCCCGGGGCAACGTGCATTATTGTAAATGTCAGCATAGTTGCCCCTAATATGACTACGAACATCAATAACAATCGTCTTATAATGAAATGTAACATGCAGTGATAGCACCTCGAAATTCGTCAATTACCATCTCAATTCATCTCATTTTTCCAATAAATAAAACCAGGTGGAGATGCGATGCATATGTCTCCACCACGGTATTTTTTTACACTTGCAGTACTGCTCCGGCCACATCACGTCGTAGAGTAGATCTCCTCCCAGTTGATCCAGAACCAGGGGTGGGGTTCAAAACCTCTCACATTATTCCTCTGTGCGTTGATCATCTCCTCGTAGTATATCGGGAACATTGGGACTTCTTCGGCTACTATCCCCTGCACTTCAACGTATATTTCGTTCCTTTCGTCCTGATCCATTGTTACCTTTCCGAGTTCTGTCAGTTCATCCACACGCGAATTGTTATAACACATGCCGCGCATCAAGTTCATGTCTCCTTCTGAATTGAACCAGTCGTACAGCATAAAGTGAGGGCCCAAAAGAGTATAAGGAGTCATTGTCATCTCATACTCTCCATCCTTCAGAGCGGTACTCCACGCACCTCCTGCCAGCACCTGTATATCTGCCTTAATGCCGACATCATTCAGCTCGCTTTGTATTACCTCTGCAATAGCTTCGTAGGGCCATCGTCCAATCATCCCACTGTGTAGCAGTAAGCGTACCTCGAATGGCTGACCATCCTTATCCAATATTCCATCTCCATCGGTATCACTCCAGCCAGCGTCAGTCAGTAGTTGTTCTGCCTCATTAGTACCATATTTAGCGTCTATCTCAGTATTCACCCATTCCGCAAGTGCGGGCGTTATTGCACCTTTGCCCGGCAGACCATACCCTTCGAGAATGGTATCCACTATCGTTTCCTGGTCGGTAGCGTACTGAACAGCCTGTCTTGCACGGGTATCGTTGAAAGGTGTTTTACCACCGTTGAGTATCAGGAAATGCGATGTAGCAATCAGTCGGGAAAGTACCTCGATTTCAGGATCCGCATCCAATGTTCCCGCATACTCAGGCAAAACACCACCTGTATCAATGATTAGGTCGATCTCTCCGGTCTCTAACGACATGGCACGCGAATTTGCATCTGGAATACATCTGAGCGTCATACCCTCCAGCTTAGGCATGCCTCCCCACCAGTCCTCATTTCTCGCCAATACTAACTTATCACCCGGAGAGTACTCAACCACCTTGTAGGGGCCTGTACCTATCGGTTCCAGCACGTTCCTATCGCCGTCCACGGCATCAGGGCTTATCATTGACATGAAAGGCCAGCTCAATTGTCGGACGAAAGGCGCAAACGGTTCACTATGTGTGAATTGGATTGTATAATCGTCCACTACGCCTATCGATTCTAGGGGACCTAATTGACCCGGTTTCTCAGCATCGAGTCGCTCGAAATTCTGTTTCGCTGTCTCGGCGTTGAAAGGCGTCCCGTCATGGAATTTAACTCCTTCTCTCAGATAGAATGTCCAGACTTTTCCGTCATCCGATACTTTCCAGCTAGTGGCTAACATCGGTTGGGGTTCCAGTTCGTAATCTAACCAGACTAATTGTTCATAAACGCCCGTCAATGAGGGATGTGCCCCGTAGCCATACTGCTTGCCGGGATCGCGACCTAATCCGGCAATTAATGTTCCACCGGGGAATGGATTATCTCCGCTAATAATCCCAGCGATATAAGTAGTGTCACGCGCGTTTATTTCGCCATCCTGATTCGCATCTGCTAACTCGTTTTCTTCTGCCTTGCCAGCAATTATCTGCCCTACGTAGGTTATATCATCCTCGTCTATCACGTCGTCTCCATTTGCATCACCGTAAAGCTTTGCAGTTGCCATTGGCATTGATGCTAACAGAATTGCACTTACCATCACAGCGATTATTCCAAGTACTGCACCATTATCTATTTTTTTTCTCGTTTGTTTCATTTTTTTCGTATCACCTCCTAACTTTTCTTATTAATTTTGTATATTAATTGTAGATAATATTTGAATATATAATATATTTTTTCCGGATTTTTTTACTCAAAACTATCAAAGAGCTAAAATGTAGCACATATGACTAACAAATGCAAGCGATACATGTAAGGGGCATATGTTAGTTTAAGGAGAAAGCAAAAAATCTTGTGGATTTTGAGTGACTGATTGCAAAAGGTCGGGTGCAAATAAAAAAGGGGAGGGGAAGGAGGAAAAAAATGAAGGCAGAATCCTATTTACTTCTCCTCCCGTATAGGGTGAGCCTTTTCAGTGGGTGCACAGGGACAAGACCACCCACTGCCGCTTCACTTAGGGGCGTACACATGTTTCATAACGCCCATTTCTTACTTATGTTTTAGGTATATTTATTACTTTCGGTTTTCATCTGTTTTTTATTCGTGTATAAGTTATAACTTTATATTGATTTGGTATTACAAAGAGGTGTTTAGTGCTGCACCGGTTATCACTGATCCCGACGCAAAAGACAGGAATAGCATCCCCCGTGCCATAATTATTTTGAGAGTGGATAACCAGCAAAATCAGATGCTTCTATTATCTTCTGTATCTAGAAATACTTTTCCAGCAATTCTATATACTCTTCAAATGTGAGGTCACCTTCAAAACTGTAGATCCTCTCTCCGCAGAGGCATTAGAAACCCAAAGCGTGGATTAGGCTGACAAGGCAGTAAACAAATTTTTAGAGCAAAAGCGAAGAAATTACAGGAATAACGACAAATTAGAAAGATTTGGTTGGCGGTTCCAGAGGCTCAATAGAAATTTGAGCAGATGTCTATTGTCTCTTTCCGACTACCGTCATGTAAATAACACTCTCCTCTGTACCATCGACATCCAATAAAGCGTTTACCTCGTCATCGTAGAACGCACCAACCTGGCAACTGTCGAGATTCAGTGCAACTGCGGCTAACGCAACGTTCTGAGCTATATGCCCTGTATCTAACCATACATAGCGATATGCCCGTTGTTTAGATCGCCATTTCGACCGTTCGAATATTGCAGTCCATATAAAGACCACGTTCGCACGGTACGCAATTTCTTGATCGAAGGCCGACTGTGCTACCGAAAGACGAAAATCGCCTACTTTTAACTGATCGAGCTCATGCTTATCAATTGCATAATGGTAAACTCCAGGGTCAACGTGCTCCACGGAATTAGTTATGAGATACGTTTCTATGGGATACAACGCACCGGCTGATGGTGCTGTTCTAAACCCCGACTCTAAATTGGTAATCCCCTGTGCTGCCCACAGCAGTTGTGACAGTTCAACTTTTTTCAGCGGCTCGTCTTTGAAGGATCGAATGCTTCGGCGGCGTCTCATGACTTGCCATAGTGGTGCTCCACCCTCGACCTGTGGAGGTTCGAGCTCTATTTTTGGCGCAGTTGGATACCGCTTATACCGCTCTGGCTTATTTGCCCAATCCAGATCCGTATCAAGAAGATGTCCTTTTTGATACTTCGTCTCTTGCTGGAATCTATCTCCAATTCCTTCTTTACTAGCTCTTCTATCCATCCTTTTATACAGCCTCTCTAATTTTACCTATACCGCATAAAATATAATCTTTTTGGATGTTCTTGCTGTTTAATTTAGGACGCAGATTTACACGGATTTACTTTCTTCTGCGTTAATCTGTGTTAATAATTAATTTTAGTTGGATATTATGCTTTCTTGTGTCAATCTGTGTAATCTCGTGGTTTAGAGTGTTCTATCAGATTCAATTCAAATCCACGGCGACCTCTTCAAACTCGGATTCACTATCTCTTCCAGCGCATATCCGATGAACGTAAATGAAAGTATCGTTAGCACAATGCATAAACCGGCTGGCAGCATCCACCACATCCACAGATCTGATATAAATATAGTAGGATATCCAAAAGCATCATGCAGCATCATGCCCCAGCTCTTTGCTGTTGGGTCCCCGAGCCCAATGAAGCTCAATCCCGATTCTGCAAGTAATATGTATCTTGAGACCAGGACCAACTGTACAAACACCAGTGGAACCACGTAAGGAAAGATGTGCCAGGCCAAGATATGAGAATCTTTAGCACCAAACAGCCTTGTAGCCTCCACATAATTCCTGTTCCTTAACGTTAACACCTCAGATCGTATGATGCGGGCGGTTATAGCCCACTCAAATATAGCGAATACAAATACGAGATTCCAGACGCTAGGGAGCATGAATGCTGCGATTATAATTATTATTGGCAGTTTTGGAATCGTGAGGAACAAATCCGTAAGCCGCATAAGGTAAAAGTCGAATCGCTTGAAATAACCTGCAACAAGCCCGATAAGAATCCCGATACCCACGGCTGCTATAGAAGCAAACAGCGTGATGAACAGGGAAACCCTTGTGCCATAGATCAACTCGCTTAAGATATCCTGTCCCACATGGTTTGTTCCGAGCAGATGCTCAGAATTGGGATGTTCGGTGCTTTCGAACCTTTGATGCGGATCATAAGGTGCGATATAAGGTGCAAAAACCGCTATTAGCACAAAGAAAATCAGTAGTCCTAAGCCTGCCAATCCGAGCTTGTTATTCTTATACTGCTTCATGAAACTAATTGTAGCTTCGATCAATCTTCTTTCACCCTTGGATCCAAAAGCTCGTATATCCTATCGGCAGTGAAGTTTACCGCGAGGATTGCAAACGCGAAAAACAAAAATGCACCCTGCAATAGCGGATAATCATGTGCTGAAATCGCATCTGAGACCAGCAAACCAACACCCGGATATGCAAATACCGTCTCTACGAAGATCGTGCCGGTGATTACGAGTCCTGCTATTAGCGCTACCAGTGTGATAATCGGTAGCATTGCGTTCTTCAATGCGTGTCTGCGTATAATATACCACTCACCCAGGCCCTTTGCCCTCGCAGTCCGTATATACTCCTCGTCCAGTACGTTAAGCATAGAATTCCTTGTTATGAGGTATATCACCCCGATACTGGTGAGAGTAAGCGTCAAAGCCGGTAGAAATAGGTGATGTAGTATGTCTAATAACGTACCAAAAGCGGTTGAATAATCGATATACAGAGTTTGTGCACCAAATCGTGGGAATAGATCCAGCCGCCACCCGAAATAGATGATGAATAGCATGCCAAGAAAGAAAGGCGGGAACGAAGCCAAGGAAATAAGCAATATGAGCAGCCCCACATCCGTCTTTTTGCCCTTCTTCCATGCCGATACAGCACCTAATAAGATTCCTAATGTTATGTATATCGCAGTTGAAGAGCCGACAAGAAGGAGCGTCCATTTTATGCTGCGCATCAATACGTCCCATACAGGTGCGTTTTTTGTAGTTGACCAGCCAAGATCGCCGTGCATAAGATCTACTATATACATGAGGTATTGCTCCGAAACTGGCTGGGTACTACTTGTTATGCCTGATAGTGGACCCGCAGGCATCATTCGTGGTAAAAAAAAGTTGAGCGAGATAATTATGAAGATTATAATAATATAGCCAACTATTTTTGTTATTGTGCTTGTCTGCATTTCATCCCTATATTTGTTTAGCTCTGAGGAAGTTGAGAGTTTTTGAGTTTTTGAGTTTTTGAGTATCTCTTAAGCAAGACACCTAAAACCTAAACCCTAAACCCTATACACACTCATCTTCCTTCATCTCCTTTTTTTCTGAACAACAGCATGTATGCTACGGCAAAGATAGCAGCAAGAGCGAATACAGACTCGAATCCAGGTATGGCTGGCTTGGCTGACTTCGTGGGCGTAGGTGTGGCGCTAGACGTAGGACGAGGAGAAAGTTTAGATTTAGGTGTTGGTGTTACTAACGGTGTGGGAGCTACTGCAGATGTAGGAGTAGGCGTTGAAGTCATATTTGCCGCAGGAGTGGCTGTTGCGCGCCATATCCACGTGTGCATATCAGATAAACCGGTTGTTGCGTTCGTTGCGACTGCAGAGACGTTCCAGGTTCCAATGACGGCACTTGTGTTCGTATAGACGGCATCCGTTACGCTTTCATTTATTTGCACTTCTGTACCGTTTATTTGCCAGCTAATATCTGCTGGTTGGTTTATGGAGATATTGAACGTTCTTGATTCGCCTACTGCACGGTTCACAACTGCTTCTATGGGTTTCCAGGCCGTTATGTTTGTCGACAGTGTAACTTCGCCACCTTCTTCTCCTCCTACTACTATTTCGGTATCTCCTCCAATGTCATATTCATTCTTCTCCTCATCTATGAGTATGCCGCTGAATGTGTAAGTGCCTTCTGTGTCGGGTGCGGTCACGGTGTAAGTGAAAGAAGGTTCACCCCACAACTCGAACTCAACCGTGTCACCTTCTACTTCTACAAGTCCAGAATAATCCTCAAACTCAAACCCATCCGGAAGTGTTTCGATCACAAAACCATGAATACCGTAATGCGATGCTTCTATTTCTATGGTGAACCTTTCGTCTGCAGATACCGGTTCTTCAGGTAGTGTTCTCATTGCTGTTGGTTCTGCATCATCATCATCTTCCGGTTCTGCCAGCACTATCTCTGTATCCCCTCCAATCTCATATTCTCCATTTCTGTCCCTTAGTACCCCGCTGAAAGTGTAAGTGCCCTCGTCGAGGTCATAATATCGCAGTGCCACACTGTAAGTGAAATATAAATATTTATCTTTGGTTACTTTGAACTCAATTGTGTTTGTTTGTCCATAAAACCTTACTGCATTCGGATCGAGTGAGGAACTCATATAAGTGAACCCGTCAGGAAGAGTTTCGACTACAGTACCATAACCAGATACTTCAATTTCTACGGGGAAGCTTCTATCAGCAGGTACCAGTTCCGCAGGTAGCGTCCTCGTCGCAGTGGGTGTTGCATTTGCTATTCCTGTCGTCATTATCAATACTGCGGTAACTAATAGCAGCAGCCTTATCGCCAATACGGGTCTTCTCTCTTTCATAGTACAAATATTTCCTTGGTAATGCTTTCTTTTTGAAAAAAAAAAGAAAAAGAAAGAAAAATTTTTTAGGGGTAATATAAATTTGACACCATATCCAGTTGCTCCGAAGTTATCTTACCGTCATCATAGTCTCGCGTTGCGTCATTTACTTCGCTTTCGTCTATTATGCCATCTTCGTTAGCGTCATATCGCCATGGCTCGAAGAGGAATATGAGTTTGTTCAGTGCGAGAGAGATTCTTCCGGCGATAGCATCTTTTGTATAGAACCATGTATCAAGCTTGTCAGGATTGTAAACATGCCACATCTTTGGGTGATATAGCGGATATAGAGGAAGCTCCTCCGCTATAATCGTTTGCAGATCGCCCACAAGTTCTTTCCGGTGATCTTCGTCCATTGTCCTCAATTGTTTTTCGAATATCTCATAATACTCTTCACAACGGCTTGTTCCTATTGCTGCCGTAATCAATACACTGGGATTTACTATTCCTCCATGACCCATTATTAGGAACTCAAATGCACCGCCACTTATCCCCGAGCCTAACTCTTTTCGACTTACGGATTTTACCGCTATCTCAATTCCCAGATCCTTTAAATCATCCTTGATGAACTCCGCTTCGTCTACAAAATCCTTTGTTGTAAGCAGCGTGAACTTGAGTGCTGTTGTGTTGCCGTCTTCATCTTTATATTCTCTTATCCCATCACCGTCTGTGTCCGTAAAGTTCAATGCATCGAGTATTTCGTTTGCTTTCGCCATATTATATTCATAACCCGGAAGACCAGGATTATACCATTTCGAATCCGGGTGAATCATGCCGGTATTCGCAAGGATAGAACCGTCATGCGTCACTGTTTGTACTATATCTGCCCTGTCTATACCATAAGCAATTGCACGTCTAAAATCCGAGTTATTCATTGGATACTTACCTACATTGTAGTAGAAATTCAGCACCCACCAGCTCGATCCCTCTTCTATCTCGAAATCGGAATCATCTTCAAATTCTTCAACCACAACTATCTCTTTCCCCATGAAGGACGCGGCATCTATATCTCCTGCCATCAACGCAAGTGCAGGGTCATTTACCTTCAACAAGATAAGTCTGTCAATGATAGGTTCTCCTTTCCAGCAGCCGGTATTCGCCTCATACTCATAATAACCCTGTGTACCGTCGTATTCTACAAGCTTCAAAGGTCCGGTCCCTATAACGGCATCATCTTCCTGAAAGGTATATGGATCGTCAACATCCGACCAGATATGCTCCGGAATCATCGGTACGCATCCCGCAACATCTTCTATATATGTCGGTCTTGATTCCTTAAGGTGTATTCTAACGGTATACGGATCAAGAACCTCCACATGGTCTATCTCTCCCGCATTGTAGTAGTACCACTTCTGCAAATGATCCTTCGTGTAATCAAATGTGAACTTCACGTCATCTGCCGTAAATGGCTCACCATCGCTCCATTTCACGCCCCTGTGCAAGTAAAAGGTCCATGTCTTAGCATCATATGACCTGCTCCAACTGTCTGCAAGCCAGGGTATCACTCCATCTTTGTCTTTCCAGGTAAGCGTATCGAAGATGAAGCTCATTCTGACATATCCCGGTCCTTTATTATAGTGTGCAAACGGAGTAGGATACCCGTAATCACAGCCTTCTATCTTAATAGTCTTTTCACCCGTTGCGGCTGTTGTCGCTCCACCTGCTGCTGCAGATATTCCGCAGAACGCACTGCATAATAGCACTGCCAAACACAATATAGCTACAATTCGCTTCATTTTCTCTTTCTCTCGCCCCCTTTTCTTTTTGTTCGTTATAGACTTTTGTTTTCTTATTCGGCCTTATGTAATATAAACACACTTTTTTATTGTATATACGGTATAGTTTCTTTCTATTTGCTATTAGGCCATATGACCTCCTCTACATAACTCCTATAGACATACGACATAAAAAGCATTCCGGATTGAGAGGAGGCGAAAAGAATGAAAGGAAATAGAACTGCATCTGAGAGGTTAAAT
>JAYEJE010000346.1:0-3594 GCA_034660415.1 Methanobacteriota archaeon
ACTTCTGTTCCTTGATGGTCTACCATCGAATAGTAGCTCATCTTTTTATGTACATCCAATCCTATATCCATATTGCACCTCCTTCTTCTCCGATTTATAAGGAGGTGTTTTTCATGTAGTCATTTTAGGCAGTATAATAGTGGGATAAGTAGAGCTAAAAGCATCAGGGCTATCGGGAACATTCCAAGATTAAGCGGCATAAACTTATTTCATCAGATGAATATATAAATTCTTCTTTTTTCTAGGCTTTTGTGGATTGGATATAACGTAGTATATAAAAGCTTATATACTTCTCAACGCCTAATAATAATGATAAAAATGAGTGAACTACCTATAGCACCGGTAACCCGGCTAATTAGGAACGCTGGAGCAGAGAGAGTAAGTGATGACGCGAGCCAGGAATTAATACGGCTGTTAGAAGAAGAAGCCGAAAAAATTGCGGGTAAAGCAGTAAACCTTGCAAGGCACGCTAAAAGAAAGACAGTGACAAGAGAAGACATCGAGGAAGCAACAAGATAAGCAACAGATAAAAAAAAATAGCTGACAGGGGGGTTTAGTTAAACAACTACCCTCCCCCTATTTTTTTGTTTTACGTTGAAAAAAAGAACGAGAGAAACGAATGGAAGAAATAAGCGTAATTGACGTTTGTGAACGTATAATCGACTTAGAAAAACAGAGCAGGGACGAACGTAGCAAGCCCGGCTTATATGTGCGAGAGTCGATGTCGCTGTTAGCCGACTGCCGTGATTATTGTGTGTTTCGCGTCTTTGATGCGTTAAGGATGTCTGCCGAAGAGGTTGAAGATTTAGTTGGTGACCTTATAGAATGCCGGAATATGTGTTCCGAATGGGAGCACGACATTTATGGCGGCTTTTTCTTTGCGCTCGCCAAGCTATTGTCGTTAGAGTATAAAGACAAAGTGCAGGACTTTTCAAGCACAGACCGGAAGGCATTTGAAGAGCGTTGGGCGAAAGCACGCAGTGAATTGGGATTATGAACGGCTGGAATAACAAAATACTCAGGATAGACCTATCAAAAAGCCAGATAGATAGCTATGTCCCTGAAGATACTTTACTAACAAACTATCTCGGTGGTCGCGGGCTCGGCGCGAAAATAGTGTACGATGCAGGTCGCGTAGATGCCCTATCGCCCGATAACCTACTTGTATTTGCCGCGGGACCATTAACCGGCACTACCACACCAGCATCAGGCAGGGTCTCGCTATCCACAAAATCGCCCTTGACCGGCACGATATTCGACTCGAACTGCGGGGGCTCTTTTGGCCCCGAACTGAAGAAGGCAGGCTATGACGCCATAATCATTACAGGTAAAGCACCGGATCCCGTATTCATTGAAATAGAAGATGATCAAGTGGAGTTATTGTCAGCCGTGCCACTATGGGGCAAGAACGTAAAAGCAACCACGAACATTCTAAAAGCTAAGGGTAGCGTAGCCTGTATAGGTAGAGCAGGCGAGAAACAAGTGTATTTGGCTTCGATCATTGCAGATGCGAAGCATGCGTTTGGACGCGGTGGTGTGGGCGCGGTAATGGGCTCAAAGAACCTGAAGGCAATTGCGGTAAAAGGCACGAGCAGCGTTGACATATACGATAGAGCGGATTATACAATGCAGAAGAAAGCGATTAACCGACTCTTAATCGCATCTCCGACGATAAGTAAAGGACTGTCGGTTTTCGGTACCCCATTTTTAGTAAAGATAACGAGCTGGATGAAAATCATCCCGGTCGCGAATTTCCGGCTCTCAGAACCGGAGATTGACCTGAAACCCTTTTTCGCTGCTACTATCGCCAACGAATATTCGCCCATAAAAAAGGCTTGCTATTCATGCCCTATTGCATGTAAACGCGAGGATAAAGCGGGCAATGTGCTACCGGAATATGAGACTATCGGTTTGATGAGTGCAAATATCCAAAATCCAGACTATGACGCCATTGTTGAGGCGAACCGGCTCTGTAACGATTATGGCATGGACACAATATCTGTCGCGGGCGTTTTAGGTTGTCACGCGGAAATACGAAATAAAAGCATCTCCCCCAATGAACTATTGAATCTGATGGAAATGGTAGGAGAAAGAGCGGGTATTGGCGAACAACTTGGCAGAGGTGCAAAGCTATTTTCGGCTTCTGAAGGCTACCCGGAAAAATCAATTCAGGTAAAAGGGCTCGAACTTCCGGCATATGACCCTCGTGGTGTAAAAGGGCTGGGCTTCAGCTATGCCACTTCCAATCGGGGCGGATGCCATACAAGGGCGTATCTCGTCGCGCCTGAGATATTACGAAAGCCAAAGGCGATTGATCCATATACTCTTGCAGGCAAAGCAGGGCACACAAAGATATTCCAGGATCGGTTTGCCGCTGTTGATTCACTTGTGGTCTGTAAATTCGCATTCTTCGGTGCCGGGGAGGAGGAGTATGCAAATATACTGGGCGCGGTAACCGGTGAGGCGTATACGTCCGAGGATTTAATGCGCGTGGGTGAGCGGATATGGAACCTCGAACGGCTTTATAATATACGCGAAGGGTTTTCTAAGGCTGATGATACTTTGCCACAAAGGTTCTTTGATGAGACGGTGAATGGAAGGGTAATAGACAGGGAAGAGTTTCTAAATACGCTCGAAGAATATTATCGTATGCGTGGCTGGGATGATAACGGCGTGCCTACGGAAGGCACATTGGAAAGGTTGAGGATATAAGAAATAGAATGGAATCCAAAGAAAAAACATGGTTCAGAAAAGAATGGATAAGTAGCGATGCTAAAGCACTTGGTGTCTATATGGCTTTACTGTTAGTAAGATTCAGGGTGAGATTGAGGACTGATATCCCTACTCTGTATAGTGACAAGGGAATAATAGAGCAGAGGTTAGAACATTACCTCTCAATTTTCCTGCGAGATGGAAATAAAAAGCTGATAGAAGCGATTGATGCTGGAAAGGGGTTTTTCAGGGCTTTAGTTGTGCATAGCTCGTATAATGTATATGAAAGCGTCTTAGATCGAATTGAAACGGACTTTTATGAAACTTTCAAAGTAGCTTACCTTGGGCACGTTCAGAGAAAGGAAATTGCGGGAAAAATAGCCGATTATGATGCCACTGCACTCACCAGGACATTTTTGAGCGATGTATCAGCAAACAGATTTTCTAAAGGTAAAATTACCCACGCTGGCAGTTCCATCTTGCTGACTCCTTTTAGTGAGCTTATAGAATTTTATGACTTATCAGAAGAAGATGTACGCAGGTTCATGGAAATCTTGAGAGTTTCCGGAATCATGTTTTTTGATATTGTTCCTGCTCCGGTTCTTGAAAAAGGATCTATTTAGAGAAGGAAGAAGCTCACAGTTCATTCTCTCAGGCATGGTTTCGCTATAACTTACAGATGAAAGGCTGTGAAGAGGTTTAAAGATGGAGAAGTTTGACTATAGGGCGGTATATACGAACCGTGTTCGGCTATATCGCCAATTTGGAAGGATATACGAACCGTGTTCGGATATACCGAAGTTATACGCCATTGCCTTTATATATTAGAACGACCCACAATATTTTGAATCTATTGGCACATGGGGCAACTGTTGATGAAAT
>JAYEJE010000347.1:0-3592 GCA_034660415.1 Methanobacteriota archaeon
GTTTGTGGAACACGGCGGGGAGAGAGCAGTTGTTTGTATGCCGGCCCGAGTTTATCGTTAAGACACTTGAGGGGCGGACAGGAACAGTATTACAGTAAAGTTCAGGGTAAAAAATACACACATAATATTTTGTATCTATTCCGGTTTTTTAATTTTTTCTCTGTTGACAAGACAAAGAAGTCTTAAGGGCTTACTCATAGATGAGCTGATCCATAAAATGGGTAGGATACCGCAGTCCCGGGATGGCAATAGACATAAGATCGAGAACAGAATATGCATTCAATGGGTAAATAAGTATCATGATATCGGTACGGTTATCGAATCTGTCGAACTCTCAGACACTGACTGAAGAGTAACAATAAACTATTTCAGCAAGTATAACATAACTGATTGTTATGGATAGCAATTGGAGCGACAAGCAAAAAGCGCCGCTCAAAAACGAGCGTGAAAAGCTCGACGAGAAGATGGCCGAGCTTGAAAGGAATGTGGAAGCGCTTGTGATAGAGGAAAAGCAGTTGAAGGCCGATATGGAACGTGAAGAAGACGCCGAGGATGATGCTAAATTCCAGCGATTGGAAGAACGAGCAATAGCGCGGCTAAGAAATAAACAGGCCACGCTTAAAAAGCGGTTGAACGAGCTCAAAACGGAACAGCGTGCGTTGACGCAGCAGGAAAAGCAGTTGAAGGCTTTGATAGAACATGAAAAATATCCGGAATGGCTTGAACTGAAGAAAAAACGAGATAATGCAATTAAAGAAGCGGAACGACTGGAATCAGAAATGAAAAAAATTATCTAAATATTATTTATAATCACAATGGCTACAACTTCGATCTATCATAGCACGTTAAAGGAAAAATTAGATACTGAGCTAAATATAGCACTAGCGGCGAGGGAAAAGGGCCTTGACCCCGCTCCGACTTCTGAAATCAACATAACAAAAGACCTTGCAGAGCGGGTCGAAGCACTCATAGGGGTAAAAGGTTTGAGTGCGAGGATAAGGGAACTAGAGCAAGCAGGTAATAGCAGAGAGGAGTTGGCATTGAAAATCGGCTATGACTTCGTAGAGAATAAGTTTGGCGAGTATAGACGGATAGAGATAGTAGAGCTTGCGGTAAGAACTGCAGTTGCGATTCTCACCGAAGGCGTAGTTGCGGCACCTATCGAAGGTATATCCCGTGTCGAATCAGATAGAAACGATGATGGTAGCGAGTATATAAAAGTCTTTTATTCAGGTCCGATAAGAAGTGCAGGTGGAACTGCACAGGCGCTATCTGTACTGGTTGCGGATTATATAAGGTGTAGAATGGGCTTTGCCGCTTATCAGCCACGCGAAAATGAAATAGGTCGGTACGTATTAGAAGTTTCAGTATACGAGCGAATAAGCGGCTTGCAATACAAGCCTACGGACGAAGAGATAAAGGAGATAGTGCGTGGTTGCCCTATTTGTATTGATGGAGACGCAACCGAAGATATGGAGGTAGGCGGCTTTAAAGATCTCCAAAGGGTCGCGACGAATAAAATACGTGGTGGTATGGTGCTCGTACTCATCGAGGGGATCGCAATGAAGGCAACGAAGATAAAACGGCATGTTGACCGACTTGGACTCGAAGGCTGGGACTTCTTAGCAAAGTTGGTGAAATCAAAAGGCGAGAAGAAAAAGAAGAAGTTCTTAGGCGATTTAATCGCCGGTAGACCCGTGTTTGGACGACCATCGACCAAAGGCTCCTTCAGTCTCCGTTATGGACGTTCTCGCAATACGGGCCTCGAAACTGTCGGGTTAAACCCCGCTACAATGTCATTGCTTGGATTCGTCGCTGCGGGCACACAGATAAAGCCCGAACTACCAGGTAAAGCGGGCTGTGTTGTACCTGTTGATTCTATTGACGGGGCAACAGTGAAATTGAAAGATGGTTCCCTTGTCAGGTTAGATTCCGCAGAGACTGTCACTAAACTAAGAGACGAAGTGGCAGAGATAGTGGATGTAGGCGAGATACTCATAGATTATGGCGATTTCTTAGAGACCGGACATCGTTTAATGCCCGGTGCATACTCGCATGAGTGGTGGTTACGGGAATTGGAAGTGAAATCAAAGGAAGAAGCGGCTAAATGGTGTTTGAAGCCGCCTAATCAAGCAGAAGCAATAGAGCTTGCATCCCGCTTCGATGTACCGTTACATCCTGCATATACGTATCTCTGGGCGGACATAACAGAAGAGGCTAACGCATATTTAGCGGACTCTATATGCGAGAAGGGCACTTTGGAAAAGAATATGCTCTTTATTCACTCTGATGATGGAGGCAGAGTAAAGGCGATTCTAGAGGATTTGCTTGTCCTGCATCACATTGAAAATGGTTCTTTAGCGATAGAGGAGCCAGATGCTCTGTTAAGGTGTTTAGGGATAACCGGTGATTTGAGGCGAGACGAATCCACGCGGGTAAAGACGAGGAACAAAGCACCGACAAGAATCGGTGTTCGCATGGGTCGACCGGAGAAATCGAAAGAGCGGCGGATGACTCCTGCACCGCATTCTATCTTCCCGGTAGGCGAATACGGAGGAAAGAGCAGGTTGCTGAAGGAAGCATTAAAGAAGAAGGTGATAGAGGTAGAAATCGGCATGAGAAAGTGCAACGAATGCGGTAATGAATTCATATCATCTTCATGCATCTGTGATAAGTGCGGCTCTTCAAACTTTAAAACTCTTGGCTTGATGCAAGATGCAAGATCCCTGCTAAAAACGGGTTCTCGAGCTAAAAAGAGCATAGATCTGTGGAATTATTATCATGCGACAATAAAGAAACTGGGTGAATCGCCTAACAAACAGAACGTGAAATGCGTGCAGGGGCTTATTTCAAAGCATAAAGTGGCTGAGCATTTAGGTAAGGGGATATTAAGGGCGAGACATGGCGTGTTTGTGTTCAAGGATGGCACGATAAGATATGATTTCACGAATCTACCGTTAACGCATTTCAAGCCCAAAGAGATAGGTTTGAGCCTGGAGAAGGCGAAGGAACTGGGGTATTCGCATGATACCTTCGGTAAGGAATTGGTAAATGAGACACAGGTAATAGAGCTCAAGCAGCAGGATATTGTTATTTCGCTTGATGCGGCATCGTATTTGCTAAAGGTGACCCAATTTCTGGACTCTCTGCTCTCTAAATTCTATGGCTTATCGCCTTATTATGGTGCATCAAACAAAGAGGACCTTTTAGGTGAACTCGTGCTTGGACTGGCACCACATACATCTGCTGGGATCTTGGGTCGGATAATAGGTTTCACAAAGGCTTCGGCTTGTTACGCGCATCCTTTTTTCCATGCAGCGAAGAGGAGGAACTGTGACGGTGACGAGGACTCCGTCCTCCTTCTGTTGGATGCTCTTATCAATTTCTCGCTCTTCTTTTTACCTGAGAAACGCGGTGGCAGAATGGATGCGCCTCTTGTTCTCATTCCATTCATCAATCCGAAGGAGGTAGATAAAGAGGCACGTAACGTTTCTATCGCACGTGAATACCCATTGGAATTCTACGAGGCTGCTTGCTTGGAGAAGCTTCCAAAAGAGGTGGATATAGAGACTGCGTCGACCAGAATAGAAGA
>JAYEJE010000348.1:0-17241 GCA_034660415.1 Methanobacteriota archaeon
GTAGATCCCAAACTGTATATCTGCTCGCATATCTTTAAAATCCCAATCGCCTTCTTCAATAACGGTATTACTCATGCGGACCAAAGGGAGTTCCGAATAGTCAGCAGCTCTTGCATTTGGGGTTGGTATTGCATCTAACCTACCTGCAGTCTCCCGAGTGTGTAAATAAGAGACCAAAACGCCGTCTTTTATTAGCTCTGTTCTCTTTGATCGTGCACCCTCATCGTCATATTTGTAATATCCATGTGAATTCTCGATGGTCGGATCGTCAGCAACAGTTAGACCTTTGTACGCTATCTCATCGCCTACTCTACCCGCTAGTATAGATTCACCGTATAATACGTGGTCGGCTTCTGCAGCATGCCCGAGCGCTTCGTGCATAAAGACACCGCTAAGTTTGTTGTCCATTATCACCGGTAACTCACCACCGGGTGGCAGTTCCGCATCAAGCAGCCTAACCGCTTTATCCGCAGCCTTTACGCCCAGAAGTGCAGAATCCACATCTTCTATAAGTTCAAAACCCGCCACAGCACCTATGCTCTCTCTCCCCTCTTGCAGCAGGTCTCCCTTCTTCGCGACAGCATGCACACGCATAAAAATCGCCGGCGTTTCTGTTACTATATAGCTGCTATCGGAATTGGCATATATCTTCTCCTCGTAGCCATCGAAATATGAGATGGAGACGCTTTTTATGAGAGTGGAGTGTTCCTTCGCCGCTTTATACACATCTTTAACTATCTTCTTCTTCGCTTCTATGCTGACATCATCAGGGTTTGTCTTCGGCTTCAGTTTATAATACTCGTTTACGGGCTTTGTATCGGCTATTGTTATAGTTTCCGTCTTCTTACTTGATTCTGATAGCGCTTTACTGATCTTAAAGGCGTCTTCAAAGCTATCTCTCAGCTTGGGTATTGAGATCTCATTGGAGGAACAGAATCCCCATGAATTGTTATAAAGTACCCGGATGCCCATGCCCTGGTCTATGCTGTAGCTCATCTCTCTGAGCACACCATCTCTTAGGTCAATAACAGTTGCGTAACCCTTTTCCATGCGGAGATCGGCGTATCGCGCATTTTTTGTTACTACTGAATCAATTGCCTTTTTTATCTCTTCTTCCATTTTTACATCAGAAACTTTTCTTTTCTTTCAAAAAGTTTTAAAAGCATTACCAAAAGCCTTTTCTCAGAAAGAAAAGCATTACCAAAAGAAATAATAGGCTTTATGTACCATAAAGAAATATAATTTATTTACTGTGGCAATATAATTAATTTGAATGGGGCCGTAGCTCAGACTGGGAGAGCGCTCGGCTGAAGACCGAGTTGTCCCGAGTTCAAATCTCGGCGGCCCCACTGACGCTTGAGATGAAGAAAGAATTAAAGATAGTGGCAATCAAAAATGGAACCGTCATTGACCATATTACCGCGGGGCAGGCACTAAACGTGTTGAAGATATTGTCGATAACAGCGAGGACAGATGCGGTTTTAAGCGTTGCAATGAACGTACAAAGCAAGAAGATGGGCAGGAAGGACATAGTAAAGGTGGAAGATAGGGAATTAAAGCCAGAAGAAGTGGGTAAAATCGCGTTGATTGCGCCAAATGCATCGATAAACATAATCCGTAATTCTGAAGTGATAGCAAAGCATAAAGTGTATCTTCCCGGATCAATAGAGGGTATTATAAGATGTGCAAATCCCAATTGCATATCCAATGCTGAACGGGAGCCGGTTATATCGAAATTCGTAACTGTGGGTGCGAATCCGCCTCGGTTCAGGTGCTTCTATTGCGAAAGAATGATAGATGATGTATCAGGATATCTATAATTCTTTTGTATTGTATATAACTTGAGTCCCGTAATAAGAATAGAAGAAGTATAAAAGCAGAGAAGTAGCAGGATGGGCCGGTAGATCAGTTGGAAGATCACTCGCTTGGCGTGCGAGAGGCCTCGGGTTCAAATCCCGACCGGTCCATTATGACAGGGGCGGAAAGGGGACCACACCCCTCCTTGAGGATTACAGGAACAAAGAGTCAATCTCTGCAGGGTAAGAAGATAGTTTTAGGTGTTACTGGCTCTATCGCAGCGATAAAGACTGTTGAGCTCGCACGGGAATTGATAAGACACGGTGCAGAGGTATATGGTGTGATGAGTGACGCGGCAACAGAAATAATACATCCTTATACGCTTCATTATGCTACGGGACACGAGGTGATAACGAAATTAATGGGAAATATAGAGCATGTAGAGTTTTTAGGTATGGAAGGCTCGGCAGACCTGTTTATCATCGCGCCGTGCACGGCAAATACAGTCAACAAAATCGCCACGGGCGTATCGGATACGCCAGTAACGGCATTTGCAACCACTGCTTTCGGCTCGGGATTCCCGATCCTAATAGTGCCGGCAATGCATGAATCTATCTATAGGAGCCCTGTTCTAATAGAGAACCTGGAGAAATTGAAAAGGCTTGGTGTTACCGTCATAGGCCCTAGAATAGAGGAACGGCTGGCAAAAATCGTAGCGATTGATGATATACTGCTCGCCGTTGAGCGTGTCCTGTCGCCAAAGCGACTTGCAGGAAAACGAATCCTCGTAACTAGCGGACCCACCATTGAGCCAATAGACCCGATAAGAATCTTAACGAATCGAAGTTCTGGTCGAACCGGGATGGAACTAGCAAAAGAGGCATATAAACAAGGTGCTGAGGTCACCATTATACATAACAAGGAACTGAAGCTATTAGGGATAAAAGAACTCAAGGTCGAAACTGCACGTGAGATGATTGATGTGTGCATGAACGAGCTCCGGAGCGGATATGACGTGCTTATTTCCGCTGCGGCCATAGGTGATTTTACGGTTGATCCGTCAGAAGTAAAAATATCATCTGGTGGTGATTTACATCTGCACCTCTCGCCTATTCGGAAATTAATAGAAGAAGCGCGGAATGAATTCCCAGAACTTGTCATTGTGGGATTTAAAGCGGAAACGAACGTTTCAGAGGCGGAGTTAATAGAAAAATCGAGAAAAAAGATGGCTGATTATAAGCTCGAGATGGTTGTTGCAAATGACGTTGGCAAGGGCGGGATAGGGACAGAGGAGAACGAAGTATATATAATGCGAGAAGGCACGAAAGAGATAAAGCAGGTGGAAGGTGCGAAAAGGCGGATTGCCGAGGAGATACTGAGTGAACTTTCTCTTTTAAAGAACGGGAAATAAAAAATTGAGGGTGCGGGATTCAACCACGCACTTGCTACCTTTGTACATCTCTGTTTGTTCCGATCTGATTTTTATGCTCCGCCTCCAAATCCGGGTCCATGACCCTGCTTGTGTGAGCCCTTATTGCCGCGGAAACCATGGCCATCGCCATACATAAATTTTGGGCCGCTTGGACCGGTGATGTTGTACTGGTCAGAGATCTGCTGCCAGAACTCTTCCGCTTCCTGTTTTTGAGTCTCTTGGAACTCTCGCGTGGCATTTCTTTGACCCTGTCGGAACTCCTGTATCTGTTGCTGTACCTCTGCTCGTTCATCTTCTGTCAAATTGCTCAACGGACCACCTGGACAGGAGAGATTATACTGGTCACATATCTGCTGTCGAAAATCTCGCGTGTCATTTCTTTGACCCCGCTGGAACATCCGCATCTGCTGCCGCACATCTGCTCGTTCCTCGTCAGTCAAATTGCTTAACGGACCACTTGGCAGGGAGAGGTTATACTGGTCACAGATCTGCTGTTGGAATTCATGCATCTGCTGCCGCACATCATCCCTTTGCTCTTCTGTCAACTGGTTCATCCACCCTGCGCCACCGAACCGCTGATGACCCTCCGCAGGTGCTTGCATGCCGAAAGGTTTTTGAGCGGATATGACACCAATGGAACCCGCTATCACTGCCAGAACCAATATAATGCCGATTATTTCTCTTCTCATCTTTTCGCTTCACCTCCTATTTTTTATTTTTTTTTTGGTGTGTTTACACAGTCCTATATTGGAATAACCCTTTTTAAGCTTTTGTTTTCGCCCAGATTATACCCAAATCTCACCCAAATTCGCATTACAGTTATATAAGCTCAAAAGCATCCAGAAGCGCATTCAGATCGCTTATAAGGAACTCATCATTTCCATTGTCATCCGGCATTGCATCTCTAGACCTATCTAAATAATACGCAGTAATCCCAATTCTGCGTGGATTGAGAAAATCAAACACAAAATGGTCGCCTGTATGAACAACCTCTTGCGGCTTCACATCCAGAATCTCACATACCTGTGCATAATGGCCATTTGATTTCTTCAACTCACCGAAATCAGACGTTGCCGAGAACACATGTGTGAAGTATTTCCTTATTGGTTGGATTTGGAAGTTAATGAATTCTGTTGCCGCATTGGAATTCACCACCAGCACATATCCTGCTTCTTTCAGCACTTTCAAAACGCTTTCGACCTCGGTATATATCTTCACTTCAGCCTCGTATTTCTCGAATAGCTTTTCGTATGGTATTTTCAAGTTGAACTTCCGCAGCCAGAAACGTATATTATACCATTCTATCCTGTTCTCGCCTATATTGTCATATTCTCGCTTTACAAATTCAAATGCATGTTCAAAGCTCAACGCGTGCTTCGCGGCGTATGCTTCCGGAATACCACGTAGCCAAACGCAATCTGCAAATTCCTGGCTCACTAACGTGCCGTCTACATCGAACGAGAAGACTTTTATTCCGCTATCCACCCTTAACATCTTTTTCCATCAGCACTTCGCCTAATGCCCGTATAGCCATTGACACTTCCCGCTCTGTTATATTCCCCATAGTTGCCATCCGGAATATCTTGCCTTTCAGGTTCTCCTGCCCGCCAGCAACAATTACGCCTTTTCTCCTCATACCGCCTTTGAGTTGTTCATCAGATAAGCTAGATGGCATGTCTATCGCGGTAACAGTATTAGAATACTCACTTACTTCATTCAACTGCGGGAACAAAGAAAGTCCCAAAGACGTAACTGCCGTCCTAACCATTGCAGACAGCATCCTATGCCTTTCTGTCCTTTTAGCCATGCCCTCTTCTATTATCACTTCTAAAGCTTCATGAAGTGCGAAGAAAAGCGGCAAAGCGGGCGTATAGGGCGTCTGTTTCTTATCTAAACTCTTCTTATAAGCAATAATATCCATGTAATACGGCCTTTTTTTATTCGCACGCATTATATGCAATACTCTATCGCTAACAGAAAGTGCGGATAATCCGGGTGGTGCACCCAAACATTTCTGCGATCCCACAATAGCAATGTCCACACCGAGTTGGTCTACCGGGACATCATTACCACCTATGGATGTGATACAATCGAGCACAAAAATGGCATCATGCTTCTTCGTCAGTTTCCCCACTTCCTTCGCCGGGTTAAGAATACCCGTGGATGTCTCGTTATGCACCATCGTCACCACATCGGGATTACTTTCTAGGGCTACCTTTACCTTTTCTAATTCTATTGGACCTCCCCAGTCGAAGTTAACGACCGTGACGTGCTCAGTATATCGCTCTGCGATCTCGTAAAACCGCTCACCGAATTTACCATTTGCTATGCACACTACGCTTGTTTCATTATCAACTAGATTGGCTATTGCCGATTCCATAGCGCATGTTCCCGATCCGCTAAGCGGGAAGAGGTCATTTCTCGTTTTGAATATTGCCCTTAAATTCTCTACTACCTCGACATAAAGCTGTTTGAATTCATCGCCTCTGTGCGGAATCATTGGCTTTGACATCGCATCAAGGATGCGTGGTAGTACAGGCACCGGTCCCGGAATCATTAACAATTCTTCTCTCATTTTGCTATATTCTCTGCTTTTATTATACGCATATAAAAGTCTGATATCAATTTAGGTTTTGTTTTATAATGATGAAATAACAAGTATGTGGATGAAGAAAGGGTGATGATGGATAAAGAAGAGGGAGAGGCGTCAGTGATATTACGGGTAGCTGAGGCGTACCATAGAGACGCCGGTAGAGGGATAGCACGACTAGAGACGGAAACGATGCGAACGCTTGGGCTTATACCCGGTGACGTGGTAGAAATCGAAGGTAGGAGCGTCGCCACTGCTATTGTCCATCCTGGATATTCACCCGACATTGGTAAGTCAATACTGCGTATAGATGGGAATATAAGGAGCAATGCTGGTGTCGCCATAGATGACAAGGTGAGGCTGCGGAAGACGCGGGTGAAAGCGGCGAAAAGGATCACGCTTGAGCCCACCCAACAGGTAAGAATTGCAGGTGGTGAGCGTTATTTATTGAGCCGATTGAAAGGCGTGCCAATTACTAAAGGTCAAATTATAAGGGTTGATATGCTTGGTAATCCTGTCTCTTTTGTTGTTACTAATACCGTGCCCTTAGGCACGGTGATCCCAAATATAGAAACCGGAATTCTACTTCGTAAGGCGCGGGAGGAGAAAATAGGCGTTCCTCGTGTAGCTTATGAGGACATCGGAGGACTAAAGCGGGAAATAGGACTGATACGGGAGATGATAGAATTACCATTACGGCATCCGGAGCTGTTCGAGCGATTGGGGATAGAGCCACCAAAGGGTGTACTCCTGCAGGGGCCGCCGGGAACAGGAAAGACACTGATAGCAAAAGCAGTTGCAAATGAGACGGATGCTAATTTCTATTCTATTTCAGGACCGGAAATAATGAGTAAATTTTATGGTGAAAGTGAGCGTCATCTGCGGCAGATATTTGAGGACGCGGAAAAGAGCGCTCCGTCCATTATATTTATAGATGAATTGGATTCAATAGCGCCGAAGAGAGGCGAGACAACGGGTGAAGTGGAGCGAAGGGTAGTAGCTCAACTTCTATCGTTAATGGACGGTCAGGAATCAAGGGGACAGGTAGTAATAATTGGAGCCACAAACAGACCAAATGCGCTTGACGAAGCTTTGAGAAGGGGCGGTCGATTTGATAGAGAGCTAGAAATAGGTATTCCGGACAGGAACGGGCGTGATGAGATATTGCAAGTGCATACACGTGGAATGCCACTGGCGGAAGATGTGAACCTAAAAGAAATCGCGAATTTCACGCACGGGTTTGTCGGTGCGGACATTGCCACTTTATGTAAAGAGGCCGCTATGCACGCCCTGCGTAAAATACTGCCCGAGATAGATCTGGAGCAGGAGATACCGCCGGAAATGGTGGAAAAGCTGGAAGTAACAATGGATGATTTCAATGAGGCGTTAAAGAACACAGAGCCTTCCGCACTCAGGGAAGTCTTTGTAGAAGTGCCAAATGTGAAGTGGGAAGACATAGGCGGCTTGGAGCGTGCGAAACAGGAATTGAAGGAGGTTGTGGAGTGGCCACTCAAATATCCCGATCTTTTCTCGCTGTTAAATACAAAGCCGCCGAAAGGCGTCCTCTTGTTTGGTCCACCGGGAACAGGGAAGACGATGCTGGTGAAAGCGGTAGCGAATGAGAGCGATGCGAATTTCATTTCGATTAAAGGTCCTGAACTGCTTTCAAAATGGGTTGGCGAGTCAGAGAAGGCAGTGCGCGAGATTTTCAGAAAAGCAAAGCAATCTGCACCTTGTATTATCTTCTTAGATGAGATTGATTCAATCGCGCCTATCCGAAGCGCAGGTTTAGACTCGCATGTAACAGAGCGGGTAGTTTCACAGATATTAACAGAAATGGACGGATTAGAGGAGTTAAAGGATGTGATGATCATAGCAGCGACAAACAGACCGGATATAATAGACCCGGCATTACTGCGGCCGGGGAGATTGGATAGGTTAATATATATACAATCGCCGACAAAGAAAGCGCGGGAGGCCATATTTAAGGTTCATTTAGCCGGGAAGCCATTAGGGGCGGACGTAAGTAGAGAAGAACTTGCGAAAATGACGGAGGGTTATGTCGGGGCCGATATAGCGGGAATAGTAAAAGAAGCAGCAATGGCTGCTTTACGTGAGTTCGTTACTCCGGAAATAACTGAAGAGAATATTAAAGATATAATAGAGAACATAATAGTAATGAAGAAACATTTCGAATCGGCAATTAAGAGCATGAAGCCAACAACAACGGTTAAAGCGCAACAGGAGTTCGAAGAGCGAGCGGAAGATTTGGTGCGACATGCTTATGCGTAAACAAACGAATGAACGATAATAGGAGAAACAGATAAAAATGGGACATCAGAAGAGAATAGCAGCACCTCGTAGCTGGAAAATAAAAAGGAAAGTATCGTACTGGTCGGTAGATCCTGTACCGGGGCCGCATCCAAAAGATAGAAGCATGCCTCTGCTTCTGCTCGTGAGGGATCTGTTGAAGTTAGCGGACAATAGTAGAGAAGCGAAGAGGATATTGAACGAAGGCAATGTAGTGGTCAATGGGAAGGTAAGGAAAGAGCATAAGTTCCCTATTGGTATCTTTGATGTTCTTTCCGTACCAAAGCTAAAAGCCCACTATATGGTTCTTTTAGACAAGAAGGGTAAGTTGTCGCGGATAGAAATAGACGAGGAAGCGGCATCTCGAAAATTATGTCGGGTGGACGGCAGAACGATGATAAAAGCGGGGAAGCGGCAATTGAACTTGCATGATGGTCGGAATATCCTTCCAGGCGAGCGAAATGAGGAGATAAAAACACACGATTCGCTGATGATTTCCGTGCCCGATAACGAGATATTGCAGCATTTTGCATATGAAGCCGGGAATAAAGCGGTAGTGATAGGCGGAAAGCACTCAGAAGAGACCGGTGAAATAGAAGAGATAAGGAAGACGAAAAGTTCTGATCCCAATGTTGTACGGATAAAACAGGATGAACGGAGTTTCGAGACTATAGAGGATTATGTCTTCGTGGTGGGTAAGGAGAAAATAGAGATACCGGGCGTGTAGAACGGAACATATACGGTATATAAAGAAAGGAGCGAATGTGAAAAAATGGCAGCAGAATCGATGAGAAGGATACAAGTGGACAAAGTAGTGATAAACATGGGTGTGGGCGAAAGTGGCGAGAAGTTAGCAAAAGCGGATAAACTTTTGGAACGCATTGTGGGTCAAAAACCGATTAGAAGAACGGCTAAGAGGTCCTTACAGCCACTGAGCATAAAAAAAGGTGAAGCTATTGCCTGTAATGTCACGCTACGAGGAGTACGAGCTGATGATTTCCTCAAACGATGCTTTAAAATACAAAATAAGCTCTATAAGAGTCAGCTTGACACTCTGGGTAATTTCTCCTTTGGTGTTGAAGAGCATACCGACTTTGGCTTCCGTTACGAGCCTACGGTCGGTATATTTGGGATGGATGTCTCAGTCGCGTTAAAAAGGCCGGGGTATCGAATAAAAGAGCGGAAGTTGCAGAAGAAGAAAGTGCCAATGAAGCAGAGGATAAACAAAACGGATGTCATTGCTTTTCTCGAAGCGGACTATGGCGTGGAAATGATGGAGGACTAACCCTGAGATTTTATTTTGCACATCGCTTTTCTTTTTAAGAAAAGGTTTGATCTAATGCATATCGGAGTCATCACATGTGAGATATTAAGAAAAGAAATAGGGGCGGTTATTAGAAGAGCAGGCGTAGACCGGATATTCTTCTTGCTGCCGGAGCCGAATAATTTAGCGCTGACTATATTAACTAAAAAGGTGAACGAGCGATTTTCGAGTGAGTTCGCGGAAGAGGCAAGAACAAAATCAAAATTAAAATTAAATGTAAAAGAGAAAACAATTACGGGAATAAAGAAGGAAATTCGTGCGGATAACATCAAGGATTCGGTGATTATTCGTGTATTGGAGTTACAATCGCATGATTACCCGGATAAACTACTGGCTGAGATTGAAGCGTGTCTAAAAACGATGAGCTCTGTAGTGGATTTTGTCATATTGGGGTACGGGCTCTGTGGCAATACAGCAAGAGAAATGGAGCGTGTAATAGAAAACGTAGAGGTTCCAGTAGTAATACCGCGCGATAAAACAGGGGCAATACTGAACAATTGTATCGAGATTGCACTGGGAAAGGAGAAGGTGCAGGCGCTGTTACAGGAAGAGATAGGTACTTTTTTCATGACGCCCGCAGGTGCAGCAATAATAAAGGAGCCACAGGTGATTTTAGAATCTTCTGTTGGTATTATGGCAGGGAACAGTAAAAGAAGTGCTGCTAGTGACACACGCAGGATAATAAAAATCATGCAGAACCATTACCAGAGAGTGGTGAAGATATGCTATAGCGAAGCGGATGAGGACGACCTAGAATACCGAAAGACCGTTGACAAATTCGCTTCGAAGTTTGGGCTCGAGATAAAAAACGTGAGGGGGTCATCAAGACTCGTACTCGAAGCATTGGAAGAAGGATTGGGAATATAGAAGGGAGATGGTAGATGATTAGCATAACGGGCATGAGGCGATGCGAGGGCGGATAAGGGAATTCAGGTGGGCTGATTTGGGTGCGATTTTGAGGATAGAAGCGAACGCATTCCCGAAAACGCCATATGACCTGGTTACGTTTTTGTATTTCGCGTCTGCATATCGCGATAATTTTAGGGTATATGTCGCGGGGCATGAAGTCGTTGGCTATATTATCTTTTATCCGGATGGGCATATAGTCTCTGTCGCAGTGCACGCGCGGTATAGGAGAAGTGGTATAGGGACGGAGCTAGTAGGTGAAGTTTTGAAGCGGACAAGAGGTGATGCGATTGTGGAAGTGCGCGAGAGTAATGAGGTGGCAAGGGCGTTTTATAGCCATTTGGGCTTTGCCATGCAGCGTATAATTCCTGGGTATTATGGCGATGAAGATGCAGTTGTGATGATAAACCCTTTTTCTAAAGAAAAAGGCTTTACCGAAAAAGGCTTGCGCAGCAAAGAAATAAGGTTTTTTTATTCATGCACGCAAAGGGAAGATAGGGACTAAAAATGTACAGGTTGAGATTTCATGGTAGGGGCGGTCAGGGCGCAAGAGTTGCCAGTAAAGTGCTGGGCACCGCGGCATTTTTGGATGGCTACTATGCTCAGGACTTCCCATTGTATGGTGCCGAGAGGCGGGGTGCACCAGTAGCTGCCTCTGCACGCATATCTGAAGAACCCATCATGGAACGAGGTGTGATACCAGAACCAGACATTGTGATAGTCATGGACGAAACCTTGTTGCAAGATCCCTTGACGAAGCCCGTATCAGGCATTAAACAGGGCGGTATAGTACTTATAAACACTGCCCATAGCCCGGAGGAGGCGAAGGTTGAGTATAAAATCACCGCTCAGGTATTAACACTTGATATAACGAAGATTGGGCTTGATATGCTGGGCATGCCGATCCTTAGCACCCTTGCAGGCGGAGTTGCCGCCCGGATCGTTGGTCTTAGCGAAGATTCTTTAACGGATGCAGTGAAAAAAGTATTATCCGAGATCATAGCAGACAAAAGACTTTTAGATAAAAACGTAGCTGCTGCACTATATTGTTTCAATGCCATCACGCCAGCAAAAATAGAACTAGAACTAAAAACTACTGACGCAATCAAAAAAAAGAGCACCGTTATCTCCGTACCGTTCGAACCTGCCACGGTCTCTAGTCCTGCTATAAACGCTACCGGCAATACGCCCTTGCGAATGACCGGTAACTGGCGCGTTTTTAGACCGGTCTGGAATTACGATTCCTGCACCAGATGTATGATCTGCGTTGCCAGATGCCCGGATGGCTGTATTTTAGTAAATGAAGACGGCTTTCCATATACCGATTACGATAACTGTAAGGGCTGTCTGATCTGTGTTGAGGAATGCCCCACAAATAGTTTAGGCAAGGTACGGGAGGTTCATGTGTGATTTCAGGAAGGAGATGTGCTCGTGAAATGAGAAAAGAAATGCTCACAGGCAATGCCGCGGCTGCATGGGGGGTGCGGTTGGCCGAAGTGGATTATATCCCTGTCTATCCTATAACACCCCAGACAGAGATTATCGAGACTTTGGCAAGGTGGATTTCTGATGGTGTTATGGATAGCAAGTACGTTACTATGGACTCCGAGCATTCGATGCTAACAGCAGCAGGATCTGCTTCTGCTACGGGCGCTCGTGCTTTTACGGCTACATCTAGTCAAGGGCTTCTGTATGGTTTTGAGATGCTCTATGCAGTGGCCGGCTGGCGAGTACCTCTGGTGATGGTAAATGTATCGCGAGGCTTGTCCTCTCCGATTACACTCGAGCCCGACCATAACGATGTACTAGCAGCAAGGGACACGGGATTTTTGCAGATACATTGTGAGACCTGCCAGGAGGTTTTAGATTCTATCCTGATGGCATACCGATTGGCTGAGGACGAGCGGGTGCTGCTACCAATTATTGTTAATCTGGATGGTTTTTATCTCTCGTTTACCCGAGAACCCGTAGCGGTGCCAGATGTGGAGCAAGTCAGAAATTTTCTGCCGCTTTATCAGCAGAAACACGCTTTTTTCAAGGCTAGTCAACCAATGGCCCAAAGCGCGGCAGTACTTGGCGGGTCTAGCTATTCATATTTCAAATACCAGATGCATATGGCGAGTCAAAACGCGCTTGCGGTCTATAAAGAGGTCTGTGATGAATTTGAAACCGGATTTGGTCGAAACTATGATACCATTGAAGGCTATATGCTGGACGACGCTGATTATGTTCTCGTTATGACCAACTCCTTCTCCACTCTCGGCAAGGCGGCTGTTAACAATGCTCGAGAAAGCGGAATAAAGGCTGGGCTTTTGCGGCTGCGGCTCTTAAGGCCATTTCCCGTGGCAGATCTAAAAGCAGCAACCACCGGTAAGATGGCGGTTGCGGTCATAGACCAGAACATCAGCATAGGCAAGGGCGGGATTCTGCATTCGGAGATTGCCAGTTGCCTATACAATGAGAAACGTAGGCCGCTCCTGCTATCTTTTATTGCCGGACTTGGCGGTAAAAACATAAGCCCTGACGAGTTTGAGTTCATCATCAATAAGATGGTTGCGGGTGTGGATACAGAAGATGCGGGAACCGCTCAACTTATATACACGGATAAGGAATGGCAGGAAATGGAGAGATTAAAGAGGATGGCGGGAAAGGGGTGAAAGAGATGGTTATAGAACGTATAAAATCAATCAAAGACATCCCGCCTGAAGAGAATATGCTCCCAGGCACTCCAGCTTGTGCGGGTTGTGGGGGTCTTTTGGCGTTGAGGCACTGTATGAAGGCACTGGGGCGAAAGACAGTAATCGTAAATGCAGCCGGTTGTTTCACGCTGCTTGCCATATATCCCTATACCCCATTTAAGAATTCTTGGCTTTATACCGCAATGGCATGTGCACCTGCCGGAGCGCAAGGGATACGGGATGCGCTGGACATTTTAATAAAAAAGGGTAGGCTCGATCCGGACGAGGATTTGAAGGTGGTTGTATTGACCGGTGATGGGTCTGCTTACGATATGGGTCTTTCTTCTACTTCGGGGGCTATCAACCGCAACCTCGACTTCTATTATATCTGTTATGATAATGAGGCTTATGGCAATACCGGCGTCCAGTGGTCTGGAGCAACACCATTTGCATCAAAGACCAGCACAACCCCACCAGGAAGGATAAGTCCCATAGGATCGGAACTTGCAAAGAAAGATCTCTTTGCGATTTGGAATAGCCACAAGCCACCCTATCTTGCTACCATCTCGCCAGCCCACCCTGTTGATTTGATTAACAAATTTAAAAAGGCAGAACAGTACAAAGGCCCAAAACTGTTTATAGCTCTTTCTCCCTGCCCTCCTGGTTGGGGAATCGACCCGTCATACACGGTAAAACTCGCAAAACTGGCGGTTGATACTGGCGTCTGGGCACTAAAAGAGGCTGTTTTTGGTGTTGTTACTCATACGGTTGTCCCCAAAAGATTTAAGCCAGTGGAAGAATATCTACAAGTACAGGGGCGGTTCGCCCATCTCTTTAAACCTGTTAGGCAGGAGGCGGCACTGAATAAGATACAGGAGGGCGTAAATGAGTATTGGAACAGACATAAGCTTCTTCTTTAACCCGAAAACAATCGCCGTTGTTGGTGCTTCACCAACCCCCGGAAAAGCGTCTCATATCATCTTGGAAAGCCTTAAGCGAATAGGTTTTAGAGGGTCTACATATCTGGTAAATCCTAAATATCCCTCTATTGATGGTCGCAAGTGCTACAGCTCAATGGCCGAGATAAAGGACGATATAGATGTGGCCATTCTTGCACTACCTGCCTCTAAAGTGTTGGGGGCGCTGAAGCCAGTCGAAAATGTCAAGGGTGCAATCATTATCAGTGCGGGTTTCAAGGAGGTCGGGGATTCCGGGCGGCGGTTGGAAGAAGCGCTAAAAGAGATTGTTGCGCGGAAAGGGATAAGGATTATCGGTCCAAACTGTTTGGGTATATATGATACTGTGTCCAAGATGGATACTTTTTTTATACCTGTGGAACGGGTGAAGCGGCTCAAAAGAGGCAGGATCTCTATACTCACTCAGAGCGGTTCTTTTGCTGAAATGATCGTGGATGAGCTGGCGTCAGAAGGTATTGGTGTCGCAAGGATTGTGAGTTATGGGAATAGAGTTGATGTTGGTGAGACGGAGTGCCTCAATTTCCTGGGTGATGATGATGCAACGAAGGTTGTTGTCTTATACATGGAATCGGTAGACGACGGAAGGCGGTTTGTAGAGGTGGCATCGCGATGCACAAAGAAAAAGCCCGTTGTTGCTCTTAAGGTTGGCAAAAGGGAGGCGGGAGTACATGCTGCCAGATCACATACGGGTGCAATATCCGGTAGGTATGAGCTATATAAGGCGGCATTTAAAAAGGTCGGGATAATCGAGGTGGACGGCTATGAGGGGTTAAAGGATGCATGTAAGGTTTTGAACTCCTATGACCTGGTCGCTGGCAAAAAGGTTTTGATTATAACGGATGGTGGTGGTGTCGCTGTAACTATGGCAGATGCATGTGAAGATTTGGGACTTGAAGTTACTGGTCTTACAGAGGAGACGAGAAAACGCTTGAGCGTCAAACTGCCCGGTTACACTGCTACTGGTAATCCCATAGACCTGACCAGTAGTGTTACCGATGAGCATTACGCTATTGCCCTTGAGGAGGGTTTGAGGGACGAATACGATATTATCATTGTAATTGTTCTATGGGGCCCGCCGGAAATCACGGAACGACTGGTAGATAAGCTGAAAGAGATCAGAGACATATACAATAAACCGATACTCATATGTAGTCCGGGTGGTAAGTTTACAAGGCGAATGGCAAAGCATTTCGAGGAGAAAAAAGGTTTGCCTGTATTTTTTACACCAGAAAGCGCAGCTAGGGCTGCTGCAGTGTTAGCTGGCGGTAAGAAGTAAGTGCAGACAATGAAAAATGTAAAATGTCAATAATGGATTTTATTTTGTTCTCTCAAAGTGTCCTTTTTAAATATATTTATATTGAATAATTCTATTCTATATCTAACCAAAAAGGTGTACAAGCAATGACGGAAGCAACAAAGAATCATCAATACACACTGATCATTCTGAAGCCAGACGCACTGGTGAAATCATTGACCGGGAACATCCTCGCCCGCTTTTTAGAAGCACGCCTGAGGATCATTGGTGCAAAGGTTATCAAAGTATCACGGGAACTTGTGGAGCAGCATTATGAGCATTTAAAAGACAAACCTTTTTTTGATGACCTTTATGAATACTTTTCCGGTAAAGCCTATGGCCCTGACTATGAACGCGTACTTGTATTTGTGTACGAAGGGGAGGATGCGATCTCAAAAGTGCGAAGGATAGCCGGAGCAACGAATCCGCTCGAAGCAGACCCGATAACCATCCGCGGAGCATACGGCCGGATTAACAAAAAAGGCGTTATGGAGAACCTCATCCATTGCTCGGATTCCAAAGAATCCGCAAAAAAAGAGATTCATCTTTGGTTCGATCCCGACGAGATTGTTAAAGAAATCTACCCCACCAAAAAGGTCGTTAAGAACAATTACGAAGTGACTGAATGGGCATAGTGCGTTCATGTGTCAATGCGTGAGTTCATTGATGTGCTTATCATCACGAACTCAGCTTCGTCTTGGATTGCATTTCTCGTGAAAATCTACGTAATCTTGTGGTTATAAAAGAGCTAAAACGGATTTGCGATTCTTCAGCTATCCACCAACTCTTTCACTTTCTGCGCTATATCCGCAGCATTCATAACGGATGTGCCAACAAGTAAGGCGTCAGCACCAGCGTCGAACATCCGCGTTGCGTCTTCCGTATTATTAATTCCACTCAGAGCAACTAAAGATATATCGTCCGGTATCTTCTGTTTAACTTCCGGTGCAATCGCCTCAAAAGTTGCCAGGGACACATCAAACGTATCTAAGTCGCGATTGTTTATGCCGATTAACGATGATGATGAAATGTCCGTTAGGTCCGCATCAAGAATTTTGTCTTTCGATTCGCGATCTATCTCGATAAGTGATTCTATACCCAGAGAGGATGCTTTCTTTGCCAGTTCCTTCAATTTTTCCACAGTTAAGAATCGCGCTATTAGTAATATCGCATTTGCACCGCAAGCATATGTTTCGTAGACCTGAAACGAATCGAAGATGAAGTCCTTTCTCAATACCGGCAGGTCAACATTAACTTTTACGGTTCTTAAATCATCTAAACTACCGGAAAAAGCTTCGTCCGTCAGAACGGATAGCGCACATGCGCCGCCTTCTTCCATTTTGCTCGCAGCTTCTTCTGCGTCTATTACTACTTCGTTCCCTCCGGCATTCAAGCCTCTTCGCTTTACTTCTGTAATGACAGGTCGCTTCCCTAAAGCTTTAGCTGCTAATATTGCGTCTTTTATGCTTCTTCGTTCTTTTAGCTTTCCTATGGTCCCCCGTTTCCTATTTAGTATTTCTTCTACCATTTTATCGTGAAATTTTGTGCTGTATTTTAAGTAAGCGTGTGCTGATTTATATTTTAATATTCTGCATATTTAAGGTGGGTGAACAAGACATCGCTTATATTCACAGTTCATTAGATATGATTAGAAAATACGATCACAGAATTCTTCTTCTTTTCAGAGGAAGATTTAAGGGATTTTCACTAATGCTCAATTTTTTGCTATTTGTGCGTTTATGTCGCTTCAAAACTCGGGAAGACGGGTTACTATTTCTTGAACAGCACAAAGGCTGGGCTATGGCATTGGGATTTAATAATGGTGTCCCTCACGAATCAGATGTCACGAAATTTGTGAATAAAATCGGTGATTATATCGAAAGCATAAATAGCTTTGTCACGAAGATGAGGGAGAAGATGGATATCCTAGAAG
>JAYEJE010000349.1:0-3530 GCA_034660415.1 Methanobacteriota archaeon
GCATAGAGGAGATAAACGAAAGAATTGAGGATGGCAGTGTTCATGTAGTGACGGCGGATAGAATGAGCGAGATCGTGACCGAGTTGGGTGCGGAAGAAGCAGCGAAGGAAGTAGACGTTGTCACCACGGGCACTTTTGGCCCCATGTGCTCCTCAGGTGCATTTATCAACTTAGGTCATGCAGATCCGCCAATAAGGATGCAGCGAGTGTGGCTTAATGATGTAGAAGCATATACCGGAATCGCAGCGGTAGATGCTTATATCGGCGCAACGCAATTATCAGAAGCCGAAGGCTTAGACAATGGCGGTGGATATGTAATAGAAGATTTAGTAGCTGGTAAGCCGATAGATGTGAAGGCCATTAGCTCTGGCACAGATTGCTATCCCAGAAAAGAGCTAGAAACAACAATTACGCTCGAAGACCTGAATCAGGCGGTTATGTTAAATCCGCGAAATGCATTTCAGCGGCATGAAGTTGCAATAAACTCCGCAGACAGAGCATTATATACCTATATGGGCACGCTACTTCCGAATTCGCGAAATGCTAATTATTGTGGTGCCGGCACACTGTCACCTATTTCTAACGATCCTGATTTCGAAACCATAGGGATAGGTACAAGGATTTTCCTCTGTGGTGCTCGAGGCCATATAGTGGGGATGGGAACGCAGCATGAGCCTATTAGCCGCTTTGGAGCATTAATGGTCTCCGGGAACTTGAAGGAGATGAGTCCGGAATACATCAGAGGTGCCACCATATACCGGTATGGCGTGACGCTGTACGTAGGTATTGGAATACCAATACCTGTATTGAATGCAAAGATAGCAGCGAAAACCGGGGTACAGGATGCAGATCTTACAACAGAAGTGATTGATTTTAGTGTTCCCAGGAGAGAACGTCCTGTAATAAGAAAAGTAACATACGAGGAGTTAAAGACTGGTGTGATCGAGATAGAAGGGAAGGAAGTGCCAACTTCGCCGCTTTCTAGTTTTTATATGGCGAATAAAGTTGCCGAGGCGTTGAAGAGCGAGATAAAGGGTGGTGGGTTTTTCCTGACACAGCCAGTAGAGCGATTGCCTATAGATACTGTCTGTAAACCAATGAAACAGACGAAGGAACTGCCACCGGTGAAGGACGTGATGATACGAGAAGTTGCGACAATAAGCGAGAGCGCAAGTATAGCAGATGCTGCGAAATTGATGATGGAATCCCAATTTACGCATATCCCGGTTATATCAGAAAAAGGAATACTTGAAGGGATAGTAACCGCCTGGGATATATCAACGGCTGTGGCGATACGGCATGAGAGTTTGGCGGAAATAATGACAAGGAATGTGATAACTGCGGATTCCGAGGAGCCTCTGGAGCTGGTGATAAGAAAGTTAGAGCAATATAACATTTCCGCGTTACCCGTCATTGACAGGGACCGAAGGGTCATCGGGATGATAACAAGTGATGGGATAAGTAGATTGATAGGTAAAGAACGGAGATGGCAGTGGAAACTAAGAATCTGAAAGTGGATTTGTTATGCCTAGGCGCAAGAGCATCGGGCTTGGATAAGGGCAGGAGAGCGGGTGCGGGACCCGCTGCAGGTGGTATGTTCCTCTTTGGCGGCACGGTAGTTAACGTGCCAACACAGAGCTGGTTCGTCGCTCAGTCACCTTATACAGTGGAAGCCGAAAACGGAGGACGATATGTGATCAAGAGAGAAGGTGAGCGAATCACGGAAGTTAAATTCCCGCAAGCGAAGTTCCAGGAGTTAAAGACTAAAGAGGGGATACCATATTATAAAATCGCTCTTCTACATGGTGCGAACTGCTTGGCTACTACCACGATACAGACCTGCGTTTACTGGAACACGTCAAAGCGATGTAAGTTCTGCGCAATTGAGCTCTCACTGAAGAGTGGTGCGACAATAGCGAAGAAGACGCCGGAACAGCTTGCCGAAGTGGCGCTTGCAGCGCAAAAGCTGGATCATGTAAAGCATGTAACACTTACTACTGGTACAACTTCCACGCCTGACAAGGGTATAGACCACCTTCTGGAAATAGCGAACGCGATAAAAGAAGCAACCGGGTTGCTTATTCATGCTCAATTCGAACCGCCCGAAGACCTTCGTATTATTGACCGGCTCTCGGATTCGGTGGATACCGTGGGTATTCATGGGGAGTCTTTCGACCGCGAAGTGCTTAAGTATGTGGCGCCGTGCAAGGCAGAGATCCCGTTTCAGCATTATGTGGATGCTTGGAAGCGGAGTGTAGATGTTTTTGGCGATAGTCAGGTGAGTAGTTATGTGATTGCAGGACTGGGCGAGAGTGATGAGTCTATTATAAATGGCAGCAAGCTATTAGCGGAACTTGGCGTTTATCCCTTTATTGTGCCTCTGCGTCCAATACCGGGTTCTTTGCTCGAGAAAGAGAAGCCGCCAAGTCCTGATAGGATGCGCAATATATACGAGCAGGTGGCGGTGATATTACGCGATACAGGCGTAAGCCAGAAGAAGAATAAGGCGGGCTGTGTACGCTGCCGGGCTTGTTCGGCGTTGCCGGACTTCGAGTGACGGCTGTTAAACCACGAGATTACACAGATTTACACAAGAAATTTTTATGCGATGAGCACAGTAGAATGATTTAGTAGGTGAAAAAGAAAAAATGAAAACAAAGATGAAAGGCAAAGCGATAAAAGGTATTATTATTGCTGCGATTATGATTGCTTCGATCCTTGTAGCGACAGTGCCGATGGCTGTTGCTACGAGTGACGGTACTGACTTCAACACTATCTCGGGTCCAGCAACACAAAAAGTGCTGACCGGACAGAATTTGCAATTTGAGGGGTTCCGTGGGGCAGTGACAGTATCCAGAATAGTAAGTGGCGATGTAGAGAACGTATATCAAACAGATGCTAACAACCGTATATACAACGTAAATTGGCCAACAACAGGTGCTTTTTTTGTGAACTACAATGCATCCGCAAAACGGGGAGAAGCACAGCTTGGAGTTGAAGAGCCAGACGTACCATTGAAGCTAAAAGTGGGTACAAAGCAAGTAGCTTCTATCGCAGAGGGAACGGATCTTAAGGTATATACTGGCGGAATAAACCTATTTGAGGAAGACCTGGTTGACCTAGTCATAATTGGCTCGGATGGACAAATAAAGACAGACACGATAAATAACCAAAAATTTACAAGCATATCAGTGGCTCAGTTGATGGCGTATGGCGACAAACTCATAACCAACGGTTGGAAGATAGGTGATTACACATTCCAGGTAAAGTCCAAATCGGCAAATGCATGTGGGTTAGATGTAAAGAGCGATGTAAAACCGTTAAGGATATTGAAAGGTGAAATTTCAATTGATGCCGAGCCGACAAGTACGATGGAACTTGATACTGTGACAGTAACTGTAACGGGTGTAGCAGGCGATGAGATAAGGGTTGCAGCAGATCCTTGTGACGGTGCAACGTTCAAAGACGGTGTGGATGACACGCCAACAAATGCGGAGTGCACGTTTACGGACACTATAGATGCAGACGGT
>JAYEJE010000350.1:0-3496 GCA_034660415.1 Methanobacteriota archaeon
TATGCATGCGTTACACATCTTTTTATGTACATCTATTCCTATATACCACATGGTGGTTACCTCCTGTGCATTGGCTCTACGCGGCAAGCATCCATCCGCTCTCATTGGAGCATTTTGATAGCCGCTTGGTCCAGCCCAGTCAAATACTCGACCTCATACGGGTCATGTTTAGCACGGGCCAGCCGATGCACAATCTCCACCTAGGGAATAGTCCCAAAAAAGGTTTTTCATATCGTCAAATACCAATCACTTATCCTTGTAATCCTCAATAGCTGCTCTTAGCGTATTCATAGCGAGTACAGGACAATGAATGCTCTCCACCGGTAAACCGTCCAGAACAGCTAAAATGGCATTTGCATCAATCATCAGTGCATCTTCAATTGTCTTTCCTTTCGCCATCTCCGTAACTGCACTACCACTTGCAGTTGACGGACCACAACCATCAGTTATGAATTTACAATCTACGATTTTACCGGCTTCAACTTTTAGGTGTATCTGCATTGTATCGCCGCAAGGACCTGTTATTCGGGCGTGGCCATCAGGATCATCTAACACACCAACGTTTTTTGGATTATACGCTTCTTCAAGTGTCCGTTCACTGTAAAGTTGCTTCTCCTCTTTCTGTATGGCCGCTTCCAACTCATTTATCAGATCATCGAAATCCCCTGTCATTTTTCCTTGCCTTAATTAATATTTCATATTATATTATCATTTCACTATGAAGCAAACGTATTTAAATATGGTATTATCGCTTCCTCACGTCCTCTTATTGACGCCTGCTCATTAAATGACACCAGTCCATGGACTTCGGACACAGAAGCCATATCCGACAAACCGCTGCTTCTCGTCAAGATTGGCAATGATGAACCTATCCGAGTCGGAGTATGCAACCTTCTTTGAACCGGAAAGCGTTAAGACGCACTCACTGCCGGATGCAGCGTGATCTACGACCTCGCCATTCATCACGATCTTTTCGACACGTACGGGTGCTGACTGGAGCCCTACGAATAGATGCAGCATAACTCCAACATCAAGGCGTTTTGTGAACTGAGAAAGCGTGCAGTTCAACGAGAAATCCGTGGTTACTATCTCGCCGTTTGAAATTACGTGTCCTCGATCCACCGCCTTTGACAGGATGTTCTTCAACGCCAGTCCGACCCTTGCACCTGCCGGCGCACTCTTTACATCAACGTCATGCATCTGAATCGATCGAATCTCAACCGGCTTATCGACCGGCATCATCGTCATCTTCTCTTTTACATGTATCGTGCCCTGCCAGACCATGCCCAGAACCACGCAACCGATGCCTGTCACATTGAAGACATGGTCGATTACAACACGCGGCGGAAGCTCATTCAATCGTGCGAGCTCCTCATCCACTCTTTCGCCGGTCAAAGCGATCATCTCTTTCAACTCTTCCATCCCATCGAACGTGGTAGTAGATATGGCGATCTGGTCCCAGTTCTCAAGAACAGTGCCTGCTGTGATATTTCTGATGCTTTTCTTCAACTCTTCGAGTGCCGAAGGGTATGTGGTATCGGATTTGGTCAGAACCACGACCCCATGTTTGCAGCCCAGCAGATCAAGCGCAACGATGCACTCTCCCGCGTAGGTGTCAAGACCTGTAGGCGGAATGCACAAAAGCGCGATGTCCGAGAGATTTAGTGCTGTTACGAGCGGTTTTATTGACTTCGGATAACCAGTGGCATCGACTGTCATGAGCACGGTACCGCTTTTTGCAAAGTCATAAATGGTAACGTCTGATACGTTTCCTTTTTTGCCCAGTTTTGATGCGAGTGCGGTTCTACCACTCTGTTCGCTTCCGATGATTGCTATTTTCGTCATATTCGTTCCTTCGTTATTGCAAAATGCAAATTGCAATTTAGTTTAGAATGTAAGATATAAAATGGAAATGGGCGCTTTTAACTTTAATTTTTAAGAGCCCTTAACGCCATCTGTTGAACTTTGACTTTTGCACTTTGCGTTTTAAATTTTACATTACGATATATATTTCAGTTACATATACCCTTTGTATTAGAGATATTCTATGAATGGGACATTTTCTCAGTTTCAGACAATACAAAGGGCCTATGTTATAATTCCCACTACAGATGTTAATACCGAACTAAATAAACTTCGCCTATCTGCAATGGCACTACCTTAATATTCGATCTTGCATCTACTTTTTCCTTGAATTCTTCTGGGTCCGCTTTCAAATAATGCATAGGAATAACAATTTTGGGTTTAATTGCTATTGCAGCATCAACCGCCTCTTGAATGTCCATTGTAAACGTTCCTCCAATAGGGAGTAAAGCTACATCTACGTCTCCAAATTCTAGCATCTCGGGTATAAAGTCCGTATCGCCAGCATGATAAATCGTTTTGCCGCCTATGGTTATTAAATAGCCTACACCAATTCCTTTATGATGCACTTTTTTGGTAGAACTGCCTTGTTCGGTATTGTAAGCGTCAACTGCCTTTATTTTTATATTGCCAAAAGTTATTTCGTCTCCGGGCGCAACAACTTTTATATCTTTGCCTAATTCCTTGATGCAGCGCTTAGGAGCCATTACTAATGTATCTGCATCCTTGAGTCTATTTACTGTAACACTCTTACAATGGTCCTTATGGGGATGCGTTAATAGGATCACATCAGCTCTCTCTAACTTTTCGGGCAATCCATCAATCGGGTCTGGCCATCTAGAAAAATCGATTTTTGGGGGATATTTCGTAAAGTATGTCCTCAAGTAGGCGGGATCTATGTATATGATTTTGTCCTTGGTTTTTATTTGAAACCAGGAAGGGGGGAACCATTTTATTGATACGGTCATATCCCTATCCGTAGAAGCGTGCTTTATCATTATGATTAATGCTATTGTTGAATAAATATATTCTATTAGTTGTTAGATATTTGTTGGACACCCACTTTAATGAGAGAAATAATGAGCAAATGATTCAAAGAATACTCAACCGATGGGCAGAAATATCAAAGCGTTATTACTTGTTGATTATCGTAATCGCTCTTATTATCGCTTCAATGTCCTTTATAAGTGCAAAAGAGACGGAGATAGATACAAACTACATGGAAGAGATTCGATTTATGCAATCCTAGTTTCCAGGTACTAACACGGCGCAGATACTTATTATGGTGGACCGTATCACCGCAAAAACAGTGCTTGAAGAGGATATACTCTTAATGACCGAGGAGCTGGTGGACGCGGTATCAGATGTCGCGGGTGTAAAAAGCGTTACAAGTGTGCCAGGGGTTGTTAAAGTCACCGGAATAAACAACCTGCTGAAAGAGATTCCAGCGGATAAAAATACACTTGAAGAGTTGATTGCGGCGATTCCAAAGGACAAGCGAGAGAATTTTGTTACTGATGACTATACTGCTGCGCTTATGATCATAAAGACGGATACCGGGATAGAGGAGACATTGGTTCAAGAGATAGACGACGCGATTTCATTTGTAGAAACGCCAGACGAAGCCATGTTC
>JAYEJE010000351.1:0-3482 GCA_034660415.1 Methanobacteriota archaeon
GATTAACACAACACTTTTTCTTTTTTACAAAAAGAAAACCTGTGCTAAAAGAAAAACACAAATGTTCTTTTGGTAAAGCTTTTCTTTTTAAGAAAAGGTTTGTGTAAATCCGTGTAAATCTGCGTCCTAAATCAAATTTATTTATGGGTAGAAGTTATACTTTATACGCAATAAAAAATGTTCAGATGCATTGCATATCCCCTTTAGCTTGGTAGCCCCGCCTTTGTAGTGGCATCCTCCAGAAGGTGAACCAGATAGCCCAAGGCGGCGAACAATAAGGTGTAATTCCCGGACTGCATACCTATTGCCCAGCCAATAATAGCCAGTACCAGTACACACTTAAGACATCGCTTAGAATGAAAGAAAGCGCGATGCCACCTACTTGTTGGTGGCTCCAGGATGTCCGGTAGTACTGCACAGACAAGCATCACGACAAGATTAATAACGAACTGCTTACTTGGTACGTATTCAGCAGCAAATAGATATGTAATCAAAAGGAAAAGAGCAAACGCGCTTAGTAGATGTATCTGGTTCCTCATATTTCTGAAATGGTTTAAGATTATTAGTTCGTTTATTATTGTTGACCTTTTGGCGGATGTGGAAAGAAGTAAAAATCGAAAAGCTTATATAACCCTATTCACAATAGAACCATAAAAATGGCAGCAGCAATAGGCGAATATAAATGGGAAGTGAAAGTACCAGAGAAGAAGTTGAAGGATAGGTTGTACTTTGAGAATCTAAAGGCGGTGGTAGTGGATACGAAATTATGCAGTCGCTGTTTGACCTGTGTATCTGTTTGTCCCGGAGGGTTAACAGTATCAGAAGAGGATATAGTAGATTTTCCTGATTATGAGACGAAATGTCTCGACTGTGGCGCCTGTGTACGTGTGTGTCCGCGGTTTGATTACGAACCCAAAAGCGGTATAGGCGACTATTCCGCGTTCATTGCCGGACGGTCAAAGCGGTTCGCGGGACAGGATGGAGCAATGGTGACGGAGCTTATCGTATCCGCAATGGAGATGGGCATGATAGACCGTGGTTTGTTCGCAGGCAGGGACGAGAATTGGGCGACCGAGATGTTCCATGTGCGAGACCCCGAACAGCTTGCGATTACTACGCTCGGCGGTACGAAATATACTTTCGCAGATGTGATGCCGGAGTTGAAGAAAGCGGTAAGGTTCACGAAGAGCGGAGTGGGTGTTGTCGGAACGCCCTGCATTGTTTCCGGCGTCCGGAAATTACAAGAGGAATACCCCATTTTCCGCGAGAAGGTAAAACTCGTGGTTGGTCTGTTCTGCACTGAGAATTTCCATTACAAAGATATATCGCAATACCTTGAGGGGAAGGGTGTGGATTTCTCAAAGCTCGTTAAAACTGACATAACCATGGGTAAGTTTATTGCTACTATGACTGATGGCGAAGTGAAATTCAAGGTGAAAGCACTTGAGGAGATCCTGCCCAGTGGCTGCAATGTCTGTACGGACTTTACCGCGGTGGAAGCCGATGTGAGTGTGGGGAGTGTAGGCAGCGCAGCGGGATTCTCTACGGTTGCTGTTCGTAATGCAAATGCAGGGACGGTTATAGAATACATCAAGGAGAAGGGCCATGCCGATTTCGGTGAGGCGGACCCCGCGCAACTGGACTTCCTTATCGGGCATAAGAAGAAGCGGGAAGCGAATATCGGGACCTAAATGAAAATCGGTGTAATCTTGTGGTTACAAGAAAAAATAATAATCGGACGCAGATGATCGCAGATTATCAGGATTTAAAGTATAAAAAGGTGGGAGAAAGTTATACATTATAACAATAAAAAGGGGCTAAACCGATGCTAATAAGAACAAAATGAAATAAAATAAATTATTGACACAGATTAACACTGATTAACACAGAAAAAATCTGTACCGTGTAAATCTGCGTAAATCTGCGTCCCAAATTAAATTTATTTATGGGTAGAAGTTATATATTATATACAATTAAAATCCAAATCACATACCTTCCCTATATAAGTGCCATCCAGCAAATACGCATCCATAGTATCAAATCGAAGTAGTTTCGAGGCTATAGGCCCTAAGAACTCCCTTTTCGTGCTATTAAATGCGAGACCACCACATAGCTCGTTAAATGCAGGCATGATTATTACTCGGGGGTCATTCCAGTTGCTCAATCCAGGGAATCGTTTCTTTACCGCATCATAATCGCACTGCGCACGGATCCATACCGGTTTCATACTTCTATAATACGTGCTTACCAGTCGTATCATTGGGTGATTATGTCCGATCAGGATATATTGTGCAGAGAACAAATCCTGTAGAGGCCAGGAATGCCCATGCGCATATCCAACGTGGTCAAGCAGAACTCCTTGTGCTCCCTTAATATATATCTCATGCTTTGGCTCTACCGCAGGCAGCAGTTTCTCTATCTGTCCATCATGGTTTCCTTTAACTACGTATATCGGCGCATAGCTAGCGAGCTGAGCGAAGAAAAAAGGTACTTCCTTCCTATCTGCAAACGACATCTGTGGCACGACATGCTTTATATCGCCCAGCAAGAGTATCGCATCAGGCTCAACAGCTTTAACATATCTTATCGCGCGCTCTAACAATTTATCCGTTTGACTACCGATATTGATCCCTTTTTGTCTTAGTTCCACTTCTATGCCCAGATGTAGGTCGGCAAGGACTAAGATTTTATATTCGCTTTCAACGACCATCGCGGGCTCGTCTAACAGAGGCTTCAGTGCTATGTCCATTTTCTATTCTTTAAGGTATATAAAGTATAAGTTCTGCCTATTTAAGACGCAGATTTACACGGATTTACACGGATTTAAGGGATATAAATTATAACTCTGCGTTCGCCAGGAATTAATTATTATAACCCTCTAGCAATATATCTAACTGATGCATCTGGACATCTTCACACCTGGAACATATCTCCTCATAGTTCTCCTCTGTCTTACTATTGATGCCCCTCTCACGGTCAGACACCTAAAATATTCGAGGACAATCACAACTTTAAAGGGCAGGATTTCGTCTCGCGGAAAAAGATAACCTCCGCGATGTCGAAATTACGAAAATGAAAAAAGGGGCACCAAAATGTCCAAATTGTGGAAGAAAAATGACACTGGTCTCGTATGAGAAGGGGCCCCCGGCAGAAAACGAAGTTTTTGGATGTAAATTAGCTGATTGGAACCATCCAATGCTTAGCCCCAGCTACAATTGATTTGCACCCGAAGGGTGCTTTCTTGAGTTCAGGTGTAAATCCAGCCTTTGAAAACAGAGCGAAGTATTCCTTTCTTTTATCATTGTGCCGGCACAATCGAAAAAATCAGTGATTTATCAACGCGGAGATCGCAGAGGGCGCAGAGTTTAAGTGTATTCCAAACTCCGCTTGGTTTTTCTAATGTCTCTGCGTTCTCTGCGCGCTCTGCGGTAAAATTAGGGGGTATAGTGATTTCACTAGAAAAATCGATTGTGCCCATTGTG
>JAYEJE010000352.1:0-3478 GCA_034660415.1 Methanobacteriota archaeon
TCATGTCGGCCGCTTTCAGTATCTTTTCGCTTAGTGGCAAACTCCACTTTTTTCGCTGCTATCCCGCACTTTCTCACTTCTTTTAGCTCCAGCTCAAGGTCAAAGGCAGATATTGCATCGCTTATCTTCGATACGTCAACGCCTAAATCCAGTAGACTCCCAATGATCATGTCGCCTGAGGCACCGGAAAAAGGCTCAAACACTAATGCTTTCATCTCTTATAAAGAAGGTAGTAGTTATACGTTATATACAATAAAAAAGGGTGAAGAAAAAACCCGATGGCTTAAACGGTGTTATAGGAATGAAGAAAAATGCTCGAAAAATATCTCGGCAAAGTTGTGGATAGAAAGGACCTAAACGCAGAAGAAGCAGAAGCTGCAATGCGAACAATAATGAGCGGCGAAGCGGAGAAGCTACAAACTGCTGCGTTCTTAGCTTCTTTGCGGATGAAAGGCGAAACAGAAGAGGAAATAGCTGCTTTCGCACGCGTCATGCGCGACATGGCACTAAAAATAAGACCGAAAGTGGATAAGAGCGTGGACGTTTGTGGGACTGGCGGCGATGTGATAAAAACGTTCAACATCTCTACTACCGCTGCGTTCATCACTGCTTGTGTAGTGCCCGTAGCGAAACACGGTAACCGGTCAGTAACGTCAAAATGTGGTAGTGCGGACGTAATAGAGGAATTAGGCGTGAATTTAGCTTTGCCGCCTTGCAAGATAGAGGAAAGCATTGAGAAGATAGGGATCGGGTTCATGTTCGCACCCCTGCACCATCAGGCGATGAAGAACGTGATGGAAGTGCGGCAGAAGCTGGGTATGAGAACAGTGTTCAATATTCTGGGCCCATTAACGAACCCTGCAAATGCCACGCATCAACTCATTGGCGTTTACGATGCTGCGGTAACAGAAAAGATAGCGAAAGTGCTTCGTATATTGGGACTGAAGAAGGCGTTAGTGGTGCATGGCGAGCCGGGCGTGGACGAGGTTTCTATCTCCGGGAAGACGAAGGTGTCACACCTGGAAAATGGCAATATAGAGTCGTATTACATAGAACCCGGTGATTTTGGGCTGCAACCGGCATCGCCTGATGCAATTGCAGGTGGAGATAGGAAAGCGAGTGCGAAAATATTGCAGGATATATTGAGTTGCAATGAAGAGGGAGCGAAACGGGATGTCGTTTTATTGAATGCCGCTGCGGCTATATTCGCCGCTGACGAAGCAAGTAGCATAGCCGAAGGGTTTGAAATTGCAAAGGGGGTATTGGACGATGGGAAGGCGGCAGAGAAGTTGGAGGCGTTTATTCGGTTTGCGAAGTGAAAAAGTAGCTAAGGCGATTTTGCGTAGCGGGGCCAAAGCTATCACAAGCCTTATTGCATACGGTAGATATAAGCATCTTTACTTTTTCCAAAGAAGTTTTCATACATTTCGTTGACAATCGCTTTGTATCGTTTCCTTAAACAACTTTGGATTGTCATGGAAATCATCCCAGACAACTAAGAAATTGTCACCCAACTCTTCCGGCAACAATCTGTAAACATCGCCGCCGCTACGATTGCTACTACAACAATAATACCTATTCCGAGTTTCTTATTCATTTTCTTTCCTTTCTATGGTTTATTTAAGCTTCTTTTCCTCCCACTTTTTAATAATACTCATAAACCAGTTCACATATCTTTGCCTGGTCATTCATAATTAAAAACATATCATCAGTTTGATCTATGGGCACATTATTTACAAACATAGAAAATACCACCGGTCTTCCGCTTGAGGTATTCATATAGCCTGCTAATGCTTTAGTAAGAAGTAACAGACGAAAGCTCAGAGCATCCCCAGTAAGAGTAGTTCCGGTTTTTGCTCTAACCTTGCCCTGAACGACTTCATTTTCTATCATTGCAAGACTTCCATCCACACCCATAATTGGCAATGAATTGTAATAGTGCTCAAAATCAGGGCGGTTGGACATATAGCGTAACAGTTTTGCTGTGGCTCGTGGGGTAACGAGATCACTACTCTCTTCGCCGCGTCCATCCCCAAAGGAAATCTCATTTGCGTCAATTTCAGCACCTTCGAAAAAAGGAAGCCCTGCATGTATCCCTTCATAAAAATCCTTTGTACCGTGCTTAACACCAACTAAGAAGGGTAGGGTATCTGCATGTACGTTTTGACTGACCTTTAAAATAAGCTTAATATACTCTGAGAATGGTAATGATTCAAGTACCGCCACTTCAGTAAGATTTAAGTATTCGTCAGGAAGTTTTTCCGATGGATTTTCACTCAATGCTGATGCAGTCACTTCTACTCCCTCTCTTTCAAGAGCTTCGATAAGCAGGGAACGAGCAAATGTAGCCGGATTTTCAACGCGACAAACCCTAACAAGGGGATCATTTCCAACAGGAATCAGGCCTTCTACATTTATTGTTCCGGTCTCAGAAGTTATTTCAATCTGGGCAGGGCTGCCAGCAGCAACGGTTTCCACAGATGTGCTTACATTATACAGCACAGTATGCGGTCGCCACCCTACCGTGGCTAATTCACCTTCTTTTGTCGGTGTTATTACTATATCAATCAGATTGTCATTTATCATTATTGGAGAAACCACGTACTCCTCAAATTTCTTTTCCTCGAATAAGCGATCGTCAATTATGACATCACTAACATTATTAATACCATAATCTACTACTTGCCTGGCAAGTTGATTAAGACCATTTAAGGGATCTTGTTCAGTTAAAATAGCTCCATTCATTGCGTTTGCATCACAGTGATCAAGGGATGTGTATTCAACATGCCCATCTAAATCACGCCCGCCCATTGTCATATCGCCACTCGCCACTAAAACTAAATCACCATCAAGTTTTCCTGATTCATCCACTTCTCCCATGCGGTATATTGGAGTTCGAAATCTATAATCAGCTCCGAGAGTCTCCAAAGCTACTGCGGTAGAATATAGCTTTGTAACTGAAGCAGGTATAAATAATTTATCTGCATTTAACTCATATATCACATCACCTGTTTCAAGATCTTCAAATAGAATACCCCATGAGGAATGATTGTATTTTGGAGCAGTTATTATGCTATGGAGTTTTTGTGCTAACTCCGCATCAGAGCTGGGCGCCGCAGAAAAATAATCACTGGTATTTGATGCTTCTGTTCCACTTACGCAACCAATGGCAAACGCCACGAACAACGCCACTACAAACAATGCAGTTCCATATTTCAATCCAATACTGATTTTCGTCATTTTTCTTTTTTTCCACGTTTTTCGCTCCCCATATCTATTACTCTTCTTTCTAATTTCAGATAGTTTCTTTTTATATATGAAGGATGAGGCGACATAAGGCTACGTCATCAAATGGAAAATTTTAATACTTATCAACACATATTATTTGATGGCTTTTAGTATGCTTCCAGAACTATTAGTCACCCATTTAGGGATAAAATTTGTAAATCCGCTCAAAGAATCAATCGTCAGATGAAAT
>JAYEJE010000353.1:0-3471 GCA_034660415.1 Methanobacteriota archaeon
GAAAAAGGATAATATTATCATCGTTTCTGTATACTATTAGCTATTGTATACCAGAATAAGCCCAAGTTCTTGTGTTAATCTTGTGAAATCTCGTGGTTTTTTATTTAGCTATACAAATACCATTTTCCATATCCTTTTCAGGTATTCTTACCGCGCTCTCGGCGGTAAACTGATAGCAGCAAGAAAACGATTGCTATGGCTGTCATGCAAGTTACGGACTCGAAACCCGGAATCCCCGTCTTTCCCTCTTCTTCCGCTTTTTTCTCTTCTTCCTTCGTTTCTACTTTCGCTACTACTTTCGCGTCTACACCCGAAACGGTAAATGAAACTTCCTCTTTCTGGGTCTCCTTTCCACTATAGGTCACGTATCCTTTTGTCTTATAGTCGCCGGGTGCCGTTATCTTGTAATATACCGTGATCTCCGGCGTATCTCCCGGTTCAACGAGCTTCTCTTCACTTTCCAATACGTCCACAAAGCTTTTCGGTTTTTGGCGGGCATAAAAAATAGGGTATATTTGATAGGATCGGATTTTAAATTATCTAAAACTTTTTATCAATATATAATCAACATTTAAAGAATGCAGATGCTAAGCGGGAAAGGGGGAGAGAAGCGAATAAGTAAAAATGAAAATCCGTGAGATAATGAGCAGTCCAGCCATCACCGAAGATGTAGATACGGGGATCATTAAAATAGCGAGTATTATGGAGGAACTGGGTGTAGGGAGCGTAGTTATAACCGCGGAAAGCAAACCTGCTGGCATTATCACAGAGCGCGACATCGCTTTAAAGGTCCTATTGAAGAATAAACTGGCAAGTGAGGTAAAAGCAAAAGAGGTAATGACTTCACCTCTAATCCTCGTGGAGTCCGACACATCAGTAGAAGAAGCATCTAAACTCGCAGCAAAGAGCGGCATAAAACGGCTGCCGGTGGTTGATAATGGCGTGCTCATTGGCGTTGTAAGCGTTAGAAATATCTTGACGCTGCAACCTGAGTATGTGAGGCGATTCTACCCCGAGGTGCGTGTCTTAGCAAGTGGGTGGACTCTCGACCGGCTCGAGAAGTCTTTAAGCGATTGCGTGGGGTTTTTAGCTCGAGAAGATGTGACGAGCTATCAGGAACGGTTGAAAGAGGTGTATGAAGAACTGAGTAAACTCGTGAGTCATTATATGGACGATAAAGAGCTAAAAGGCGTATTTGAGAGTCTGGGGCAGCTCTATCATGAGAAGGGGTTATCACTAGAAGAGCAAAAGAAGCGGTTAGAAGTGGTATTGCGAAAATTCCGGCATATCACTTACTGGCGGAAGCAGCAAACTGTGTCCAGCTTAGGCACTGGCGTTTCCAGGTTCCATGATTATCGGCACGGCACGGGAAAAGAGTTTCGATTACCATATAAGAGAACGCGGTGAAAATGAGAAGCGCAACTATAAAAAGGGAGACAGAAGAGACGAATATTGTGGTAGAATTGAACCTTGACGGTACAGGCACGCATGAAATAAGCACAACGATAAAATTCTTTGACCATATGCTTGCATCCTTCTCGAAGCATGGATTTTTTGATCTGGTGGTGAAGGCGGAGGGCGACTTGAACCACCATATTATAGAAGATACCGGTATTGTTTTGGGTGATGCGTTTAAAGAAGCACTTGGTGGATCGGACGGACGAGAAAATACGGTGCGGTTTGGCTATGCTAATATACCCATGGACGAGTCCATTGCAGGATGCGCAGTGGACATAGGCGGAATAGGCGGTGATGGCAGGCGATATACCGTGTTCGAGGCGGGCATTAGTAAAGAACAAGTAGAGGATGTTAGCACAGAGAACATCCCGCATTTCATATCCTCTTTCGCCTCTCATGCTAACTTCACTATCCATGTCTATGCAAAGGGCGAGAACGAACACCACAAAGTAGAGGCGATATTTAAAGCACTTGGAATTGCGTTAGATAAAGCTACGCAGAGGGAAGAAAGAAGGAACGTACGCGATTGAAACAGATGTGGACCGAAAAATACAGGCCGAAACAGTTGCACGAGATTTTAGGGCATGACGAGGTGGTGAAGCGACTAAATGGCTTTGTCATGGAGAAAACGATACCTAACCTATTGCTCTGGGGTCCAAAAGGTACAGGTAAGACTTCTTTGGTTTATGCACTTGCGAATGAGTTCTATGGTGACGATGAGAACCTCCTGCGTATAGAATGCCGGGATTTTATTGAAGAGCGTAAAAAATGGTTGAAAGCGGATAAGAGATTCAAGTTCTTTTACGATGAGCAGAAATCAGCAATAAACATATTTAAGGCGATGATAAAGGAATATGCATCGTTGTCGCCCCTAAATGCTCCGTTCAAGCTATTATTTTTCAGTAATGCCGATTATCTTCCGGTATATCTGCAGCAAGGTTTACGAAGGGTTATGGAACAGAGCAGTAAAACCTGTAGGTTTATCTTCTCCACCACAAAGGCAACCAGTGTCATTCCCGCTATAAGGTCAAGATGCCTGAACTTCCGTTTCCCATCGTTAGCAGAGAGCGATGCGTTTGATACCTTGATAAGGCTAATATCTGATGCGGAAGGGCTAAAAATCAGGGAAGGTGGGTTAAAGGCACTGAATGGATATGCGAGAGGCGATGCAGGCGTTGCGATAAACATGCTAGAAGCAGCAGCAACAAACTCGGATACTATTGATGAAGACGGGCTAGAAGTGGTAGCGGAAAATGCGTTCTTCCAGAGAAGAACCGCAGAGGAGTTGATAGATTCGGCGTTCGCATCTCGGCATAAAGACGTGCGGGCGGGATTAGAATTCTTGATACGCGGGGAGCGAATAGACGGAAAGGAAATTCTAGTTGAGATACATGAGGCGTTGCGAAGGAAGATGAGAGCAGAGATGCGGAGGTCATCGAAATTATTCGCACGGCTTATGCTATACGAAGGCGAAGCGGATTTAAAACTTTGCTATTCTTTAAATACTATTATACCTTTAGAAGAGATGATGATGAAAATGTCAAGTCAATGGAGGTATAAATAAAAGATGGTCTCAACGGCAAAATTCTGGCGGGAGCAAGCATCTCGTTATAATTTGGAGGGGACACACTGTTTGACTTGTGGTAGTTTCTTTTTCCCGCCGCGTATTATGTGCCCAAAATGCAGACGTGAGGGGAATATCGAGCGTTATCAATTCAATGGGACTGGCGAGGTTGTTACTTATACTACAGTTTATCAAGCGCCGAAGAACCCTAACCGGCAAACACCATATACCCTGGCGACTATCAAGCTCGATGAAGGTCCTCGTTTACTTTCTGAAGTGATATGCGAGCCAGAAGAGATAAGCACGGGGATGCGGGTCAGTTCGGTGTTCAGGAAGATAGGCGAAGAGGGCGAGCGGGGCATAATTTACTACGGGACGAAGTTTGTGCTGGCGTAAAAAAAGAAAATTATAGTGTTGTGTAATCTTGTGGTTACAAAAAGCAATGTTAG
>JAYEJE010000354.1:0-3465 GCA_034660415.1 Methanobacteriota archaeon
TTCTGATTGGCATTTTACAGGGGATCAAAGTGAGTTCTTTCAAGTTAAAGAAGATATTTTATGAAAGCGATGTGCCACCTATAAAAAATCCAATTTATTTGCGATACAATGATCAAACAATCGATGCCATAATCATAGATGACACAAAGTCGAAAAGAAGGTCTGGTGGTCGCCCAAGCATCAAAGGTGTTTTAGGACTCAATTTGAAATCAGGAGAAGAATATCTCCTATACTTGGGTGCAGTCAAGAGCTGGTCAGAAGTCTTATTCTATCTCAAAGAGAACTGCAACCTTTCTGACGAAGTGTATGCTATCTGTGATGGAGACGATAACCTGCAACGACATCTTGAAAAATATGGCTACAAAATCCAGCAATGCACGAATCATTTTGTCAAAACCACGATGTATTATCTCTGGAAAGAGCAATATCCGAAAGAGGACCGGATGAAGATCAAGAAAGAGATAAGCAGGATAATTTCTACATTGAAAAATTCAGTTAAAAAACACAGAATAGACTCTGATTTTGCGAGACTCGAATGGAGGATAGATAAAACACAAGAAGAGTTATTGTCAATCGCTAATGAATTGTTATTGAGGAACAAACATAGCAATGCAGCTAAATTCATTCTCAGGACAGTTGACAAAGTAACGCTATTCGCCGAATTGGCAACAAGAGAGATACAGATTCCTGATAACAACAATCATGTTGAAAACCTCATGGGAATCGTTGGGCAGAGGGTAAAGAAGAATCGCCAATCATGGGTCGATAAAAATCTAATTATCATGCTGAATACCATCTGGCACATAATCTCTTAGTGATAGTCCGGTAAATGTACTTGTGGTAATGTTTGATCTTCATCAGTGTTACTGGAATTTTCGATTAGATTTTTTGTGCCCCAAATCTATACTGGTCCCAACAATTTGCAAATGAGAATGTGTACAGCAACGGCATTAGCTTAACGGTGATCTATACCGATTTGAAAGTTGGTTGGACATACGAGGCGGGTTATTTAAGGAGTGAAAACAAAGGCACGGTTACAAGGGCTGATGGAAGGATAATCTATGAAATTGATAACCGACCGGCTGCTGAAATTTATAATGGCTGGACTGGGGGCACCGTAGTAGCTGAGAAACTCGAGACAGGAGGGTCAATTCTCAGTGCTACATCATGCTATCCTTTAGCAAAGATTATAAAGAACGAGGGAAAGGAATACACACTCTCTATTCACCCACTATCAATTAATGCCACAGACCATTCCCTTGAGGTATTCGCCAACGTAGAGGGAGGAGACAAAGTAATGCTCATGCATGGCGATTGGGAACTACTTTTGAACAGAGCTCTAACAACACCCACAAAGGCATAGGAAAGCGAAAATCTTTCCGAAGAAGATGTTTCCTTCGGCATTTATACTCATTGTGCGGGGTCAATGCTTGCCATTCCTGAGGAGGAACGCCCTAAAATGCATGTTCTGGTCAAAACTGCGATAGGGGATGCACCTTTCATCGGCACTTTTACCTTTGGTGAGCAGGGACACATTCAAGGAGTAGGGAATCTTCATGGAAACCTGGTGAACTCGATGATTGTATTCTCTAAGAAGATTGAAGGATAGATAAAATAAAAAGGGCAGGTTCATGCGTGGGAAGAAAGAACAGAGCGGAAGAGGTATATTCGTCAAACTTGGCAGTGCAATGATACTTTTGTCTATTATATCTGTGGCAATCATCCTTACTGTGGTTTTAAACGAGCAAAAGCAGATAATGGAGAATAATCTAATAGAAGGGAACAAGCGGCTTGCAGAGGTGGCTGCCAGAAGCATTGAAGCTGGTTATACCATACACGCATAGCCATTTAGAACGCTGAACCAAATCAATGCTTCAGAAGATATTTTATTCTGGTGGATTGTTAATCCCGAAAGTGAGATTTATTTGGCTGATAATCCGGAGATGTACGGGAAGAAAATTAGTAGCGCATACATTGAAGCGGGAAAAAAGGTCGTTGTAGATCGTGTTTACGATGGCGAAGACATTAAATTTCTCATTCAACCACTTAATATAGGCGAGCCCGGGAAGGCGGAAGCTCTTTGCATTGGTATATCCTTAAAATCGGTCAGAGAAGCCACAAATAAAATGATTGTTGTCAGCGTGGGCTATTTTTTGATAATTGTCGCTTTTGCATGCGTGCTTTCCCTTTTCCTTGCCAGAAGGTTCACGGGGCCTATAACGCAACTGGTGGAAGGGACAAAAGCCATATCGAGAGGTGAGTTTGATTACCATGTGGCGATAAAAACGGGCGACGAGATTGAGGGATTGGCGGATTCTTTTAACAAAATGGCTCAGCGTGTCAAATCAGCCATCGAAGATGAGAAAGAGGCAAGAAGGGAGATTGAGAACATCATGAACACAATGATTAATACGCTTATTGTGGTCGGTACTGATGGACAGATTCTAAAAGCGAATAGGGCTGCTTTTGACCTTTTGGGGTATAGTGAAGCAGAGTTAATCGGTATGTCATTCGATGATATTATAGGTCCAAAGAATAAAGAAGAAGAAGGTGGAATTGAATTGGAGAAGCGGCTAAAGGGAGCGGCAGGTTCTGCTGTGAGTTTTGAGACCTCTTATAGAGCAAAGGATGGGAGAGAGATTCCAGTGAACTTTTCGGCTTCTGTGATGACAGATGAGGAAGGGAGACGGCAAGGTATTGTTTGTGATGCCGGGGATATTACCGAGAGAAAAAAGAGGAAAGAAGAAATTCGGAAATACATTACAGAACTTGAACAGTTCAATCGCTTAGCGGTGGATCGTGAGTTGAAGATGATAGAACTGAAACGTGAGGTAAATGAGCTTTATGAAAGACAGGGGGAAGAGCCACCGTATGATCTGTCGTTTGCGGACAATAAAAGGAATTACGAATTATGAATTAAAAAAGCAGGGAATACTATATTGCTTCGTACATTACAGTCATTTCGTCGCTTCGAGTATCAGCGATTGCAAGCATAAAGTATAGTTTAACATAATATCAAAATCTTAGTGAAATACAGCAATGAAAAAGGAACTTGTTTTCATCACCTCGAACAAGCACAAAGTAAAAGAGATAAGAGCGCTGGCTAACTCAGAATTGAAGGACATAACCATCGCACATCTCGATTATGACTATCCCGAATTTCAGCTCGATGAGATAGAAACGGTAGCGGAAGAAAGTGCGAATTATATACGGCTGTATAAGCCGATAAAAGAGGAAAAGCCGTTCTTCATCGAAGACTCGGGGTTGACCATACCCGCTTTAAATGGCTTTCCTGGCCCGTTCTCCGCATTTGCATTTAATAAAATCGGCAATGCGGGTATTCTGAAATTGATGGCTGATAAGAATGGAGAAGAGAGAAGAGCCACTTTTAAAACTGTTGTTGCATTCTGTGAATCCCCGGAAAAGGCACCTATGCTCTTTGTCGGCACCGCCGAAGGTAGAATA
>JAYEJE010000355.1:0-3456 GCA_034660415.1 Methanobacteriota archaeon
AGAAGGAATGGATGCAATTGCAAAACGGTGCATCCCACATGTAAGGGCGATAGCGGGTAAAAAAGCGGTTATCGTAATAGATGGTATAAGGGGCATCTCAGAAGTGGAAACGTTTAAAAAGGAATTTGGCACTGATTTTACGCTTGTGAGTGTTGATGCGCCTCTCAATCTCAGATATGAACGGATAAAGACCCGTGGCAGAGGTGATGACTCGCTGAGTATCGAGGAATTCAAGGCGCGAGAAGAGCGGGAGAACGGGTGGGGAATGGGAGAAGCAATGAAAAATGCGGATAGGGTTATAACGAACACGGGTTCTCGGGAACTCTTTAAAGAAGAGATAGAAGAGATTTTCGCTTTTTCGAGACTGAAACCGGTATAGAACCACGAGATTACACAAGATTATACAACGGCGCTTGCTACATCTCTGCTTTCTGTGGCGGCCAACCTGTATTGTCTCTTTGCCCTACTTCCTTTTCTCATCAAAATACCAGTAGAATGGAAGTTCCCTAAATATGTAGATATTGTAGTAAGTCCCACTTTCTCATCATACACGTCTTCATATATTCGCCTTACCTCTGAAGAAGTGAACCAATCCTTTGGTGCCTTTTCATCAAAGCGCAAAAAAGATGCCAATCGCTCCTTTATCGTAAGCTCTTCGCCTTCATAATAATCATCAACTGCCGGCGAAGAAAGGTGCGTCTCCAAAAACTTTGTCACGTCAGTTATAGTCATCTGTCGGAGCAGCTGGATTTGTAAATCGCCCTCCTTCTCCAGGGTTGTTTTTGTACCTTCTTCATCCGTTACCTCCACCCGCACCTTTAGCATCGCTTTCACCTGTTCACATATTCAGTGAACAAGTGAAGGTAAGGAAGAGGTTATATATAAAGGTATTGCTGTAATTGTTCAAAATCTCATTAGTGTCACTTGCTGATTTTTGACGTTTCCCCCTTTTTATTTTACACTTTACACGTTTAATTCTATGCTCAAACACAGTCAAAATTTTGAGTGGGCACCCCCATTTCCTGTGGAGTGAGGTAATGAACAGTGAACCTTGCTAAAACTTTATAGCATAAAAGACAAAATCATTAAATAGTAGAAGGTAATGCAAAATTGACAGAGAAGAAAGAGTACTACAAAACATTAGGTGTAGATCGCGGATCATCGCAGGACGAAATAAAGCGTGCTTATCGGAGATTGGCAAAAAAATACCATCCTGACCTCAACAAGGAGAACCACAAGGAATCCGAGGAGAAGTTTAAAGAAGTATCCGAGGCTTATGAGGTGCTATCTGATACCCAGAAGAGGGCGAATTATGATAAATTCGGGAGTGCGGGCGTTGATTTCGGTCGTGGTGGATTTGAGTGGTCTAATTTCACACGGTTTAGCGATGTAGAGGATATATTTGGAGGCTTATTCAAGGACCTTTTTGGCGGTAATTTCGGTAGAGCTCAAGGCGGCAGCTCCATGTTCGATGACCTCTTCGGCCGGGGACATACAGGGGCAGATGCGGGATACCGACCAGAGAGAGGAAGCGACATCCAGTATGACCTTGAAATAGACCTTGAAGATGCTGCGATGGGGATGGAAGAAGAGATAAGCATTGCTAGACTGGATTTCTGTCCCAATTGTAGCGGAACGGGCGCGAATGCAGGCGGATTGGAAACCTGTGCTACCTGCGGAGGAACGGGACAGGTAAAGAGAGTGCAAAGGCAGGGCTTTGCACAATTCATTTCTATCGGTTCCTGCCCTCGATGCCGAGGAACGGGAAAAGAGATAAAAGATCCATGTGAGAATTGTAACGGAAACGGTAAAATCAAAGTGAATAAGAAGATATTAGTGAAGATGCCTGCGGGCGTAGATACCGGAAGCAGATTAAGGATTGCAGGAGAAGGGAACGCAGGCGAGAGAGGCGGTCCACCGGGCGATTTGTATGTGATGATACATGTAAGGGAGCATGAATTCTTCAAAAGAGGGGGCAACAACCTGTTTTGTGATGCTCCTGTTCACTTCGCGCAGGCGGTGTTTGGCGATGAGATAGAGCTAATGACGATAGAAGGCGGTACGGTAAAACTAAAAATGCCTGCTGGCACGCAATCAGGCACGGTCTTCCGGCTGAAGAACAAAGGAATGCCCGATTTAAGGGGCTATGGGAGAGGTAACATGCTAGCGAAAGTGCAGGTTATAACACCATCAAAACTGAGTAAAAGGCAAAAGGAACTGTTACGTGAATTTGACGAGGGAGAAGAAGCAGGGAATAAGCAAAAGAGAAGTGCCTTTTGGAAAAACAAAAAACAAAGTAAGTAAGTAGATAAAAAAGACAAAGGTGCAAAGTATGAAGCAAGAGATACGAACGCCCATACTCTCGGTACTTGGACATATAGATCATGGCAAGACATCACTACTTGATTCGATACGGGGTACCGCGATCACAGCAAAGGAAGCAGGTCGTGTGACGCAGCATATAGGGGCGACAGAAATCCCTATTGATACAATAAAAAAGATTTGTAAACCACTAAAAAGGGATTGGACAGGAATAGAAGTCCCGGGTTTGCTTTTCATTGACACTCCAGGGCATCATGCCTTCGCATCTTTGAGGAAACGCGGAAGTGCTTTAGCGGATGTCGCGGTCCTTGTAGTGGATGTGATGGAAGGTTTTCAACCGCAGACATACGAATCGTTAAACATTTTAAGGTTATTAAAAACGCCTTTTGTTGTTGCATTGAACAAAATAGACAAGGTAAGTGGCTGGAATTCGACGAATAAACCTTTCATTATCAATTATAAATATCAGCCGGATTATGCGCGGAATGAACTGGACGCGCGGATATATGATATGGTAGGAGACCTTTACGATAAAGGCTTCTCGGCTGACAAGTATGACCAGATAAGAGATTTCGCAAAGACGGTGGGTATTGTGCCGCTGAGTGCACAGACCGGAGAAGGGATTGCGGATTTGCTCCTTGTGCTCATAGGATTATCGCAGAAGTTCTTTGAGATGACTCTGCGTCTACATTTAGAAAAAGCGGGTGTTGGCACGATATTAGAGAAGAAGGAGGAAAGAGGGCTCGGAACTACGATTGATGTGATATTATATGATGGTAAGATCAGCGTGGGCAATACAATCGTGGGTGGTGGCACTGATGAGGAGCCAATAGTTACAAAGGTGAAGGCATTGCTGAAACCAAGGGCACTGCAAGAGATACGGGTAGAGCAACGGTTTGAGCGGGTAAAAACGGTGAATGCCGCTTCTGGCGTGAAGATAGTAGCACCGAATATGGAAAATGCACTCCCTGGTTCACAGGTGCGAGTGGTTGGAGAAGGAGATGTGCTTGAGAACGTGGTGAAATTGGTTAAGAGCGAGATAGATGAGACGAGCCTCGAGACATCACCGGAAGGGCTAATAATAAAGGCTGATACCATGGGCTCACTGGAAGCACTTGCTTCTGAGCTGCGAGA
>JAYEJE010000356.1:0-3442 GCA_034660415.1 Methanobacteriota archaeon
AAAGATGATGGAAGTGCCTGCAGGAGGTATGAATGCATAAGGAAATAAAGGCTCTACGCATGCAGTGTACCGATGCAAACGCTCCGCTTGGGTGAGATCCCTTAGGAGTTTTTCATGGATGTTTAGCTAAATAAAAAAACCACGAGATTTCACAAGATTAACACAAGAATTTAGAATTATTGGAGGCTAAAGTAGCTAAGGGGGCGTCACGAAATAACTATATCAACTACCACTTATTGAAATTACATGCAAGGTAAGAATGATGAGTCTATGATAAGGCAAAAGTTTCAGGCGTTAGAGTGGGTGCTTGATGAGCGGTTGCGTCGCCTCGTGGCGGCAGCCGAAGCGGAGGCTATTGGTTATGGCGGACCCTCGGTGGTGTCACGAGCAACTGGAGTATCGCGCCGGGGGATTCGCATCGGCGCAGAAGAGCTGAAGGAGAAGCTGGTTGTACCTACGGTGGGCGGAAAGAAGCGGATACGAAGAGAAGGCGGAGGACGAAAGAAAATGATAGATACAGACCCTACACTGAAGACTGATCTTGAGAAGCTGGTTAACCCACTCACGCGTGGGGATCCCGATTCTCCTCTGCGTTGGACATGCAAAAGCGTTCGTCGGCTGGCTGATGAGCTAAAAGGGCTGGGGCATCAGACGAGCCACCGCATGGTAGCCGAGATTCTCCATGATTTAGGCTATAGTCTTAAGGCTAACAAAAAGACGCTAGAGGGGACAAGCCATCCTGATCGTGACGCCCAGTTCGAATACATCAACAGGAAGGTTCAGGTGCAGATTGCCACCAACGACCCGGTAATTTCGGTTGATACAAAGAAGAAGGAATTGGTGGGAAACTTTAAAAATGATGGGCAAGAGTGGGAGCCAAAAGGAATGAATGAAGAAGTTAATACTTATGACTTCCTATCAATGGCAATAGGAAAAGGAATTCCTTATGGCGTGTATGATCCGGGACAAAACAAAGGATGGATCAGCGTTGGAATCGATCATGACACTTCCGCTTTCGCTGTCGAAACCATTCGCCGATGGTGGTACTCGATGGGGTGGAAGCTCTATCCCAATGCCCAGCAATTACTTATCACGGCTGATGGAGGCGGTAGTAATGGCTACCGTGTCAGGCTCTGGAAGATGGAGCTTCAGAACCTTGCCAATGAACTCGGCTTTCCGATTTCCGTTTGTCATTTCCCCCCGGGAACGAGTAAGTGGAACAAAATCGAACACCACATGTTCTCCTTTATAACTCAAAACTGGCGAGGAAAGCCGCTCGTCAGTCACGAAGTGATGGTGAATCTCATTGGTGCTACGACTACAAAAAACGGACTCGGGATACATTGCGAACTCGAGACCAACACATACCCTATCGGCCGTAAAATCTCGAAGGAAAAGCTGGAAGCAGTCAACATTAAACGCAATGACTTCCATGGAGAATGGAACTATACTATCTATCCGTCGTCATGAACTTGGCACACTTATTCTGTGACGCCCCCTTAGCCAAATATAATGTTTCCATATTCTCTCCTTTTTCTTCGTTCATTTCTTTTCACCTCACTTCGAAGCATCGTGGGTCGTCCAGCACAGTACCTAACAATCTCAATTTACTCATGTCTATTTTATATTCACCTCTGCATCATTTATTTATTATCTCCTTTTATATCACTATCCCGTAATAGCACGATTTCTCGGCTTACCTGGTTTAATGATTGCGTAAACCTTCCCCTGAGCTATGAAATTCAAAAATCGTGAAGATACTACTCGCAGGTCCTCTTGTAAAAGATTCCACGCCTAAAATATCCAGAGCTATTGGCGCTATACCCATTAGAAACCCTACCACAAAAAACAGTTTTTGTTGTGCTGTATAAATAGGGAAGGATGTAATGTGCAATGCCAGCACCATAACGCGGCTTGCCACCAGATATTGACATAAATATGCCATGGATGAGTTCGTGCAGTACCAGTGTACCAATGATGGGAGCTACTGAACTAAGAATTGTGCCGCTCCGCGTCGGATTATATCTTGGATGGCATCTCTTCTGTTCCCATAATATCCATCTCCAACGAGCTCATCTATATTTTCTAATTCTTCTACTGGTATTTGCATTTCTAGCAATTTTTTTTTCAGAACTACAAATACCTGTTTACCATAACGAGTTTCATTTTCTTTTCGAAACCCGTTTTTTTGGTCTTCCGGCCGAAACAAATCCCGAGTGCCTCGTGCAATGCAACCTGATCAAGATTTACTGTATTTTGTTTTATCGCTTCCGAGATGTCTATATATTCTACAACACCATTTCTTACACCTGTAACAGTAGCACCGGTAATATTTTGCATCAATAATATAACTGCTCCTGCACCGCATTCTTTACCAAAATTAGCATCATATGCGGACGAATCGCCGCACCGTACCAGATGTGTTGGTCGGATCACCCGGATTTCGGGTATGTCATATTGGCCCTGAACATACATGTGCACCCGCTCCATGAATTGTTTCATCTTCTCATCATTTTTCATTCGTTTCTTTAGTTCCGCTTCTATTGTCTTTCCAGAACCCGCAAGCGGATAGTGCCCAAATGCATCGGAACCTCTTGTCTTATCTATTAAAAATCCGCGCTCGTCAACGTCATCTTCAGGCTTATTACCTTTTAGCGCTTCAGAAACGACAATCAAATAACTGCCGGCTTTTACGTCTGAGCTTTTTATTCGCTCTGTATATTTAGCAAACATATCTTCGTAAATAACATCGAAATCAGGGGCAATTTCTGGTATTATTATACAATCGGCATCGGCTGCAATACCGCCTCTAAAAGCGGCATGCCCTGCATATCTGCCGAAGACTTCTAAAATCATAATCCGGTTATGGCTTCTTGCAGTAGTTCTGAGATTTGCAGCCATTTTTGATATGGCATTAATTGCGGAGTCGCCGCCAACGCTATATGACTGAAGATCAAAATCCATTGTTTTGGGAACATGGTTTATTGCAATGCCATTATTTAGTAAATCCAGAGCAACAGAGCCGGTGTCGTCTCCGCCACTTACTACTAATGCGTCAATAGAATGTTTATCAAGTCCTTGCTTAATCCGATCATATTTATTTGCATCATCTAATTTTGAGATTCTCACTCGTGAATGCCCTGCTTCAGATCCTGCTATATTTGAATGAAACAAACCCATGCGAATATAATCTAGACTGATTAGATCATCTGTTTCAAAATCAATTAGATTGTAGAGCCCAGCATAGCCATTGGGTATAACAACATTTTCCAGGCCATAATAATTTGCCATTGAACTGACTCCTTTGATAACTGCATTTAATCCACCGCAATCACCGCCACTTGTGATTATTCCTATCTTCTTTCTTTCGTTCATACTACTCAGTATCTTGTTAGAAGTTAATAAAGTTGTAACCAATAAGGCGTATGTATGTATGTATCTT
>JAYEJE010000357.1:0-3425 GCA_034660415.1 Methanobacteriota archaeon
TTGCTCCATTTCTTGTATATCCTTTTAAATTTCTCGTTCCAAACGATTTTAATCATTCAAGTCATTCCATAAGTCGTCAAGAGTGCCACTCTTTACCTTCCCCTCTCTAAAAGTCTGCTCAGCTTCTATAGCTCTTTTTGCTATTTCTGATCTCTTTAACTCAATCAATCTTTTGGAAAGAACCCCAAATATATAAGTTTGGTCGTTAATATCCAAATGTTCTATATTTTCAAGAACTTCTTTTATACTTGCCATGTTTTTCATTTTATCATTTATTATTTAGGTTTAATAAAGTTTCCCATAAAAAAAATTGAAGCATTTGAAGATCCAACTACACACAGAAAATGCGACAAGGTAACTTTCAAGCATTTTCTTGAAAAAGTAAAGGAACTTTTAAAATAGTGGTTTAGATAAAATGAAAACGTTTAATCTATACCAAGATTTCTCCAATCCAGCAGAAAAAGCGCAGCACGATAAACTCGTAGCTCTGGTGGATAATATGCTCGAACTGAAGGAAAAATACCACGAGCCGAGAATGGAGCAAGATAAGGTGCTTTACGAACGGCAGATAAGAATTGTTGATGCGCAGATTGACAGGCTGGTGTATGATTTGTATGAGCTGACGTAGGAGGAGGTGAAGATGGTGGAGATGGGAAGCGGGAAAAAATAAGAAAATTCCTATTTGTTTAGCAAACCACAAGATTACACGGATTTTCACGAGAAAGCGATAATATTAATCGGGTTTTAATAACCTATTGGCTATCCCCTCCCTATTAACCCCAATTTCTTGTGTTAATCTTGTGGAATCTCGTGGTTTTTAAGATTAGCTATACAATTACAAAGGTAGATATATTTTAGACTCTCGTGGAAGTTTATCGCAGATTTATCGGCGGCAATAAATGCAGAGATAATACCTACTGGCTCCCCTTCCTTAGTCGGCTATACAAAACCCAAAATTTTTAGGTTCTACTTAGGCATTCACCGCCATGTCTTCACATTGGAAATAATCACAAAACCTTCTTTAGAATCGTTAATCGCCTTCTCCAGAGCCGCATCCAACCCATCCGAGAAGAACACGTTTTTACCCACTATTTTGCCCTTGAACTCATCACCCACAATAATCACTTCAACGAACTCAGATGCGTTATTATCAACCACCTCCTTCAGTTCCTCAACGTCTACGCCTTCACACACATATTGCGACTCCTCGCCAAGAATCAAAATCATCTTCCCTGATAGTTGCCTTGCCAGCTCTGTTATCACATCAAGGAACTTCAGCTTTGTGCCGGAATTGGAATTATCAATAAGAAAACGCCCTTTTAGACTGCCCAGTTGCATCCTGCCCTCGACTGTCGAAATATTAGTGTTGATCACATCCGGTGGTACCCCGAGACTTAAAACAGCGCAAAAAGCCGCACCCAGGCAATTCCTGTAATGCTCCGTCTCAATAAAGGAGTCAAAAGCGTTAAATGCAAGTTCACCATCAATATAATCGCCGTTTAGAGTCTTCAGCCGGTTAAAAAGGACATTATTTCCCGCTAGCCACAGGTTAGCATCCTCATCGCCATAGGTATTCCCACCCACGTTCACATCTGACGGATGGACAATGATACTTTTAGCATCAAAGTTATTTATTGACGCCAATTTTACCGCAGATGCATTCTCTGTACCGCCCGCAATTCTATAATCTTCTTTCAAGCTCGTTATCACGCCCACATCGCCTATTCCTGTTAATCCAAGCGAAATCTCAAATACCGCTATATCGGGCTCCAAATCCTTTTCCGCCACTATGCGCATCACGTTCAATACACTCGCAGGCGTGCCACTGTGCCGAGGGAATCGAATCACACCGCCAGCCGAATTGAATCTTGTAGATGAACTGGTATGCGAAAGCACCTTTTTACCCTTTAATAACTGACAGATCAACTCGCAGACCGACGTTTTTCCTACCGTGCCCGTTACTTCTATCACGTTAATATCAGCGAAAAGGCCATTTGAGACTGCAACTTCCTTCACTGCTTCCTGATGGCTCATAAACGGTATGTTCTTCTCTAATGTTTGCTTTACAATTTCAAACTTCGGACTCAGGTGAACCGGCGCGATAACCAAATCATAATCCAAACGGTTAAACGAAGACTGCTCTCTATAAGGATTGGACACCGCCACGTCTTTACCTAGTTCTTTTAGCTCGTCTGCAATCACGTCCGCACCATGAATCGGGTCTAAAACTAATATCCGGGATGCTTCTTTTATATCCATCCTTCTTTTTCTTGTCATCGTTGACCGCTGCACCAGCGTCTCTTTACCCCCTTCTTAATTTCACATTATTGTGATTTGAATAATAAAAAATATATATATGGGATATGCTATTTATAATAATTATGATAAATCAGGAATCCACAGAACGGGGAAATCCCGTGGACCGCGCGATCAGACGCGTGAAAGCGATGATGATGAACTGGGGCTTAGGCGAAGGCTGCAGCTTCATCTATGCTGTGCTCATCACCGCTCATAAGCCGCTATCCGCAGATGAGATAGGCAAAAAAACTAACTACGCATACTCGTCCACCATAAACTATCTTAATACACTCATACGACTGGGTTTGGTAGAACGATTCCGAGAGTTCAGAAAGAACCGATACGTGGCTGACGTGAACTTCGTGGAGCTGATAAAGGCAGAGCGGGCGAGGGTAAAAAGTTATCTCAAACAGCTTGGCTCCGATCTTGATGGTATAAAAGACCTCGAGCCGCTTAGAGATAAAGTTGAATCGGCAATTGCATATCTAAAGGGCGTTGAACGTGTAGCAGAAATAAAGGAAGAATGAAGAAAGATGAAGATGAAATTATCCCGAAAAAGTGACAGATCCCCTAAGATCATATTGACTGCCGATGAGACGATGATGAGCAGGTACAGATGGGGTATATTTGTTGGGTTCTCTACATGCATGCCTCGTGGCGTTGTTCCTGATTGGTTTTATTTCACCGTTTTCTCGCCGCCCGTCCCGAGTAAGAACGGTAGAGCGTTATTTGCCGATTCTGGACTTCGGATTATGGAAGCTTCTTTAGCAGCAGTCTTCGGCGATGATGAAGTTGCAGTTGTTCACCCGCGTAATTTGGACCATGTAGCAGGCGACCAAACGGAGATAATAGGCGTTTCGGGTCACGATTTCCTGGGTATCAATCCACCAACCTCTGAGTTCGTTGATATGTTAGACATCGGCCCGCCGTACAACCGTATAAAGTTCTTTGAACTGATGAAAAAACCGGTGATGAAGGAGAAGATAGTGGTAGCAGGCGGTAAAGCAGCATGGCAGTTGACTGACGAGTCGATTATGGACAAACTGAACATAGATTATGTACATCTTGGCGAGGGTGAAATTACCGTTCCCGCAATGTTCACATCTATACTCGCAGGTGAGACTCTG